>JAHEHW010000300.1 GCA_024639745.1 Salaquimonas sp.
AGCAATTGCCCCGAACCACCGTTGTCGCCCCCTGGAAGCTGTCCATTAGCACCGCTGTCACTTCCTGCTGACCGGCGGAAGCCCTGTCGTCCGAGCGCTTCGCGGCCACCTGGTCGATATCGTCGATCGTCCCAAACCCGATCGCCCTCGGATTGATAACATTGTTGATGAATTGCTTGCAGTTCTGGCCGGATTTGCCCTGGTAGGAAGAGATCTGGTCGACGCCGAAATTCTCGTAATGGAACGCATAGCCCGCGGTCTGGCAATAATCGTTGATCATGCCCGCGATCATCTGGATCAGGATAGTCTTTCCGGTACCCGGCGCACCGTCGCCGATAAAGGTGAAAACGAAACCACCAAGATCGACGAATGGATTCATCTGCCGGTCGAAATCATAGGCCATCAGCATCTTGGCCTGCTTCATCGCCTGGTATTTGGCGATATGGTTGCCTATGATCTCGTTCGGCTTCTTGAAGCTCATCACAAGCGGCTTTACCTTCGCGCCCGGCACATCGGAAAAGCCGTTGAGCTCGAAGCCGTCGCTGTCGAGCCGCAGGTGGATCGCCTCGAATGGACCGAGACCGGTAAACCGCCCTTTTCGCGATAGAAGATCCTGGATCATTTCCTCCGCCGCCTCGCGGACCCGGGTCAACATGACCGTGTCATCGGGGGCGCCATCCGCAGCCGCATCAAGGCAGGCGACAAAGCCTTTCAACGCATCTTGAGGCGTCGAAAAATCGAAACTCGGCGGCGCCACATCGCTTGTCGGCTCACCGCCCGCTTCGACCATCTGTTTGACATAGGCAGCAGCCGTGAAAGCCGCCACATAGGCAGAAGCTTCGAGCAGACCGCGAAACCGGTCCGCCTCCTCACCTTGCAAAGGCGCAGAGGCATTCTTCGACTGCATCGCATCGAGCGCAGTCTGCTTTGCAAACAGATCGGCAACGGCCAGAGCCACCGCGATCGCCCGCCGCGTCTTGAACAGCACCCCGTGCTGTGCGACCGAAAGCATGTTGTCTTCCTGCGTGATGGCAGTGAGCGTCTTCTCGAATTCGACTGTCCTGGATGATCGCGCGCCGGAGGTCGAAACCGTTTGCACGAAGCGACGCCGGGTCCCCGCGATCTCCGTATTACTTTTCGACTTTGAAGGCTCGATGACGGCGGTCTTCGTCACTAGCGACTGCGCTACCGCCAGGTGTTTGCGGATCTCGCTTTCCTCAATTGTCGTCAGCCCGATATCCACACTACTCTCCCTTAAATCCGCGGCATGCGGCACTCAACCGCACGTTCGCCATTTTAGAAATCCCTCAAGACCTGTTTGCCGGAAATCACATGGGTCTTGTAGTCCTCGAAGAGCGCCTCGCGCTTTCCTGAAGCGAATACCGCTTGATAGGCCTCGTGCGGAACCAGCGCATGTTTCTCGAAAGCGCTCACGCCCATTCTTGCGCAATCGAGGTCATCGGTATTGATGTAGAATTCCTCACGTGCCGGGTCGCCGCCCCATAGCCCCCACTTCGCGGGCTTTTCGTTGAACGAATATATCTCCTGCAGCGTCCACGTCAGAAGCCATCGGTTTTCAGGCCGGTGCACCGTTTTAAGGATCTCGTCGACCCTTTGGTTATGATCGGTTATATCGGCATGATAGAAGGGGCCGAGGACGAAACGCCTGAGCTGTTTGGGATGCAGATGATCGAAGTCCTTGTCGAGACTGGTGGCGATCGTCGAGAGCGTGAGCGAGTAGGAAGAATTCTTGTCGCAGAACGCGTCGAATTCCCGCGCCAGTTGAGGATTGAGCAGCCCGCCGACAGGAAGCGGGACATCGACATCGGTGTTTAGCTTGCTGTCGCGCGTGACCAGCGTTCTGACAATGTCTTCGGAGGAATCCTCGATCGCCGCCATGTAGATGAGCGGTAGATTGGCGGCGCCGTCGAAATAGCCCCAATGAACTATATAGTAGGGTCGCCGCGTCTTCGGATTTACCGAAAGCCTGACCGTTTTCGGCAGGCAAAGCGGCGAAAAGTGCAGCCCGTTATCGACCGCTTCGTAATACCGGCGCTCCGCCATCATATTGATCAGTGCTTTCGGGAAAGCCTGCTTGCGCAAAATATAATCGACCATGTCCTTGCGGATCTCGTCGCCAAGCGGCAGTTCCGCCAGGCGGGATTTCGCATCTCGCCGGTCATTTTCCAGATCAAGCACATTCTGATAGGCGGGAAAACCACTCTCGGTCTGCGACACCCGGAACTTGTCTGCAAAGGAAAGCCGGTGCTCCCAACTGTTGAAGGAGCCGCGAAGACGCTGCAGATACTCGGCTACAACCGCACCGACTACGCCGTGTTGATACAGCGGCGAATCTTCCTCATCCAGATAGGTGTCGAGACCGTCGAACGCGGCTTCTATCGCACGGAAATAGCGATCGACTGGTCCGCGGTCACCCGCCATGCCGTACCTCGCCGGTGTTGGTCATATCGCGCGATCAGCTCGTCGCCTTGATGTAATCGGCAGCATTGTGCTTGCGCAGCACTTCCTCGAACCGCCGGGCGAAAGCGTCATCGGCAAGCTTCTTCCGACGCTGGATATCCTTGGTCGTGAGCATGTTCTTCTCATGCATCTCGAGCAGGTCGCCGATATGGCTCTGCGCGGCGGCCCCGATACCCGCCATCGTTTCCTCCGCCGCCGTATCGACCTTGTTGCCGAGCGTATTGATCTTGTGGGCAACATCCTGCTGTGCTGCCGTTTTGAGGGAGTCTTCCAGCGCCTTGTAGAGCACGATCCTTTGTTCGGTATCGATTTCCAACTTATTGATCAGAGTCTGCTGCGCGGCGATCTGATTGTTTAGGGAATCGACAAAGGTCTGGAACATCGAAGTATAACGTTCCAGTGTCTGGCTTTCGGCAAGCAATTCCTGCTCTTTTGCTTGCTTCTGATTGTATTCCGTCGCAAGCGATGAGCGTTCGGATTCAAGGTCTGTCCGTTCTTGCTGGTCCGTCGTCGCAGAGATCTTGTTTTCAAGATCGAGTAGCAGCGGGTTGATTTCCTCGATCCGCCCTTGCGTCGCTTCGAGCTCGGTCATAGTTGCCTTGCGCCGCTCGAGCACCTTGCGCAGCGATCCTTCCGACGCCGTGTAGCGGCTCTCAAGCGCTCCCTTTTGGGATTTTAGAATTCCGATTATCCGGTCGGACTTTCCGAGCAGTTCCTGCAGGTTTCCGGCAAGCGACATGTTGCGCACCCGCTCGGAACGCATGCGTTGCATCCGCTGCTTGGAAAAGATCCCAATAAATTTCTCCCAGGCGGTGTAGCTTTTCATGCTTTCGAATTCGGCGCCGAAAACATTTGTAGCATCCTCGAGACCGATAATCAGGTCCGCGATATTGCCCTCCATGACCTTCTGCTGTCGCAGCACATCCTCGATGC
>JAHEHW010000021.1 GCA_024639745.1 Salaquimonas sp.
AATTCAATACGATCGAAGACGGCATGACGTTCCATATCGCGGACCGGCTGCCGGACGGACGCTTGGGGGGAATTTTGATTTCCGATCAGCGCGAAACGGAACTCACGCTGACCTATCTGGCTCGGGAAGGCATCCTCTACAGGAGCGGAGAAGATGCCCTGCTTCTTCTCAAGGACGGAGAAATTCATCAGCGCGAAGCCGGGCAAAAAAGCCCTTCGGTCATTCGCTATGACAGCTACACCTTCGACCTGAACACCCTGGCCGGCCAGACCGATGGTTTTACGCGCCGGCCCAAGGAACGCACGACGCTCGAACTTCTCTCGCCTGATCCGAACGACAAGTATCTAAAGCAGAAACCTGAACTCTTTACCTCGGAAATCCACCAGCGATTCTCCGAAATGCTCTGGCCATTCGCCTATGTCGTCGTGATCCTTGCATTCTGCGGCCAGGCGCGATCCAGCCGCCAGAGCTATGGCTCGGCTGTCGGTAGCGGGATGATTTTCCTGCTGTTCGTGCGCGGTCTCGCATTCGGCGCGGCGAGCAGCATCAAAAGCAATGAAGCTGCCGCCATCTGGCTTTATATCCTGCCGCTCGCCTCGATTGGCTTTGGCAGTGTCTATCTGTTCCAAAATCGTCTTGTCAGCATTCCGCAGTGGATGGAACCAGGCTTCAACCGGTTCACGACGGCTGTCGAAGCGATGCATGCCCGAAACATCGAACGCTATGTGGCGTTTCGTAGGCGTCTTGCTGGAGTCCAAGCATGATCGGATGGACCCTCACCCGCTATATAGCCCTGCGCTTCACGAGATCGCTGCTCGCGATGATGTTGCTGCTGCTGTTCCTGATCGTGACCGTCGATTTCATCGAAGGACTGCGGCGGGTTACCGATGAGGTCGATGTTTCGATTGGCACAGTCTACATGATATCGCTCTACACGGCTCCATTCTTCATCGACAAGGCGTTTCCATTCGCCTGTCTGTTCGCGGCGATGATCACGCTCTTCCAGCTCAACAACAAGATGGAGCTTGTTGTTGCCCGCGCTGCAGGGGTTTCGGTTTGGCAGTTTCTGATGCCGATCAGCGGTGCCGCGGTCGCGATAGGCATATTCGCCGCTATGGTGTATAATCCGTTCGCGATCAAATACTATGAGCAGAGCCTGGATCTCAAGGCGGAAGCCTTCGGCGGCGAAGCGCGGACCAATGCCGAAACTGCAACCGGCTTCTGGCTGCGGCAGGATGACGGCAACGGCGCAAGCACGGTCATCAATGCGCGGCTGGCGCGCAAGAGCGGCGCATTTCTCAATGGCGTGCAAATGATCCGATTCGACCGGGAATCCCGGGTGACCTCACAGATCGAAGCCGATGCTATGCTTCACCGGGGCGATCACTGGCTGGCGCTGAACGCCATGATCACGGGCAGCGATCAGAAAATCCGCCAGGTAAGTACGCTCGAAATCCCGACAAATCTGTCACGCGAGTATCTTCTGGGCGCCAGCGGCGATGCCGACGCGACCGGATTTTGGGATCTTCAGCACTCGGCTGAAAAAGTGCGACAATCCGGCCTTAACCATCTGCCATATCTCACGCAATTTCATAACCTTCTTGCACTTCCGTTGTTGCTGGTTGCGATGGTATTAATCGCCTCGACAGCATCGCTCAGATTCGTCCGTTCCGGCCAGGTCGGAACGCTGATCTTGGGTGGCATTCTGGGTGGGTTCGTGCTTTATGCATCGACAAGACTGGCAACATCTCTGGGGAGCAATGGGATCGTGCCGCCAATGGTAGCGGCGTGGTCTCCTTCTGTTGTAGCGATTTTGTTTGGAACGAGCATTCTTCTGCATCAGGAGGACGGATGAAGAAACGTCCTTTCATTGATGCCGCGGATGCGGCAGCTTTAACCGCGCAGAAGTATATCAGCGCGCGTTGGAGCGCGCGCGTGCGCGCCCTGCTCGGCACCACAGCGCTTGCAATTATCCTGACGGTACCAAGTGTCGTCGAACCCTCTCATGCTCAGGTTTCCGGTGAGAACCTGTTTGGTGCCGGTGAGGTCAATCCGGCAGCCCAGATGCTGCTCGAGGCGGACGAACTGATCTACAATGAGGAGGAAAATTCCGTTGCCGCCGTCGGTAATGTCCAGCTTGCCTATGACGGATATACGCTGGTCGCCAAGCGTGTTACCTATGAGCGGGCGACCGGTCGTGTCATCGCAACCGGCGCGGTTGAGATTGTTGAACCAAACGGGAATCGCGTTTTCGCTGAGGAAATCGATGTCACCGATGATTTCCAGAACGGATTTGTCGATGCCCTTCGGGTTGAAACGCCAGAGAACTCGCGTTTTATCGCGGAAAGCGCGGAAAGACGTGATGGCGAGCTCGCCGTATTCAACAACGGCGTGTACACAGCATGCGAGCCTTGCAAGGAAAGCCCGGCGAAGCCGCCAATCTGGCAGATAAGGTCCAATCGCGTCATCATTAACAATACGACAAAGACTGTCTCGTATGAAGGGGCGAGTTTCGAGCTCTGGGGTAAACCGATCGCCTATCTGCCGAGGTTTTCCCACGGGGACCCGTCGATCAAACGGAAAAGCGGCTTCATCTTCGATACTCCCGGCCAAAGTCCGGAACTGGGTGTTCATGGTGGTCTTGCCTATTTCTGGAACCTCGCGCCGAATTATGATCTCACGCTTGGCGGCCGATATTATTCAAAGCAGGGTTTTATGGGCTACGGCGAATGGCGGCACCGGACAGAAAATGGCCAGTACAGCCTGAGTTTCTACAACATTGAGCAGAGGCAACCGGATGAATTCGATGAAAACACGATCGACCGTAACGCGGATCACCGCACAGCCTTCACTTCCTCAGGCAAATTCAATATCAATCCGCGCTGGCAGTTCGGGTGGAAAGCTCTTGCACAAAGCGATGATAACTTTGCACGCACCTATGGAATCCATAGTTTCGATACACGTGAGATCACGAACGAGGCCTATCTAACAGGTTTGAATGGCAAGAATTATTTTGATGCCCGAGCACAAGAGTTCCTGATCCAAGACTTCCAAGACGACCAATTGACAAACAATCTGTATCCCGGGCAGGACCGCTTTCAGGACCAGCAGGCGTTACTCCTACCCTTATTTGACTACAATGTCGTCTCCGAGGAAAATTTCGCAGGGGGTCAGGTCTCTATTGACGTGAACGTTGTCAATATCGATCGCAGCGAGGTTGATATTGCAAACTTTGATGCGGGCGTGGGTCTTACTGCCCCAAATGAGCGCTATCATGGTTTGGAGGGTAATTATACTCGGGCTAGTTCTGAAGCCGAATGGAAGGCATCGAGCATTTTTAATGGTGCATTGCTCACGACGTCTCTGAGCGTCCGCGGTGACGCGATTGGCCCTAATACTGAAAGGCTGGACACGGAATACAATCCCTTGACTTCAGACGAGTCTATTTATCGAGCCATGCCAGCAGCAATGTTCGAAATACGCTATCCGCTGATTAGCAGCCACGGCATGGCTTCGCATATCTTCGAACCAATCGCGCAAGTCATCGTGCGACCGGACGAGACGAATATCGGCGAGTTCCAGAACGAAGACGCGCAGAGCATGGTGTTCGAAACGAATAATCTTTTCGAACGAAGCAAGTTTTCCGGCTTTGATCGGGTTGAGGGTGGCAGCCGCGCAAATATAGGCTTCCGCTACTCGACATCGTTTAATAATAACATTAGCGTCGATATCGTCGCGGGACAATCCTACCATTTACATGGCAAGAACTCCTATGCGGAGCGCGATCTGGTCAATGCTGGAATTGAATCCGGTCTGGAAACAGATCGATCGGACTACGTTGCGTCAATCGAGTTCGATACTGGCTCAGGTTTGGCAATCGGGCTGGATGGTCGCTTCGATGAGCAAGACTTGGGACTGCGAAGCGGGGTTGTAGGAGCTCGCTATATTGATACGTCTATATCACTTTCCGGTAGTTATATTTTCATCGGCGAACAGCCGCGTTATGCGCTATCCGAGGACCGGCACGAAATCAGGGGATCGGCGAGTTTGCGACTAACAGATCGTTGGCGGCTGTTTGGGAATGCCTCTTACGATATACAGAACGACAATACCTTTGCTCGGGGAGTGGGTATTGCATACGATGACAGCTGCACTTCACTTTCGATCGCCTATCAGCAAGCAGAAAGCCGGTATACCGGCGACGCCTCTGATCAGCGTATCACTTTCCGCCTTGGATTGAGGACCATCGGGGAAACCCAATTCGAGGGGGATCTTTACGATCCTGAACAAAATAACTAATTCAGAACGAACACGGTTTCGCCAAGTCGCTGGTGTATAACGACTGCGACGCAATAGAGTGATCGCAATACAATGCTACCTCCATCGATTCCAGATCAACACTGGCTGCCAATCAACCTGCTACGTTTCGCGGCAGGCGTCGGGCTTATAGTGCTCGCCGGCTGCACTTCCATTACTTCCAATCTCGAAAGTGCAGCAGAGGCGGAATCGGGCAAATCACAAACGACAAATGTGGAAAGTGGGCCTACCGCCGACAGAGACACCTTAACTGATACCGCAGCTCAGACCACACCAAGTGCAGAGAAAACCGCCGACAAGACCGAATTAGAGGGAAAACCAACCATTATTCAAAAACCTGCCACGGTTACCCAAAGGGGTACGAATATCGAGGCGATCGTTAACGGCAGGCCGATTACGAATTATGATGTTCAGCGCCGTACGGCCTTTCTGAGGCTGAGGCGTGTTGGAGGAAACCGGTCGGAAAAGGCACTTGAAGAACTGGTAGAAGAAGCAATCAAGCTTCAGGAAGCCAGACGTGTTGATTTGCTTGCAAGCGATGAACAGGTCGATGAAGCCTTTGGCCGTTTCGCAAGCAATAATCGGATGTCAAAGGATCAACTTTCTCAAGTTCTTGGACAGGCAGGGGTCAGCGCCAGTCATTTCAAGGAATATATTCGGAGTCAAATCAGTTGGCAGCGATTGGTCGGTAACCGCTTCCGGGTCGAAACGCAGAACCAGTCCACACAGGAAGCGGTACTCGCTATGAGGAGATCCGGACAGGATCGCCCAGAGACGAATGAATATATTCTCCAGCAAGTGATCTTTGTCATCCCAAGCGACAAACGCAAGGCGATGCTGTCTCAGCGGCGACAAGAGGCCTACGCGTTCAAGCAGCAGTTAACCAGCTGCGACCAAACCGCAAAGCAGGCCGTGGGATTGCTGGACGTCACCGTTCGGGATTTGCCGCGCGTACTGGAACCGCAATTGCCGGAGGAATGGGCGGAAGCTGTTATCGCGGCAGAGCAAGGTCAGACAACCGACCTCCAGAATACGGACCGTGGTGTTGAGTTCATCGCGATCTGCTCAAAGAAGCCAGTTGCCGACGACAACGCCGTCAAAGTAATTGAACAGGCTCAGCAATTTGAGCAATTCAATGAGCGCGGTGGCGAGGTTTCAGAAAAATACCTTGCTGAACTGAAATCCCGAGCCCAGATCATTTTCAGGTGAACGCTGTAACCTCCGGAACAATAGCTCCCCTCGCCGTGAGCATGGGCGAGCCTGCCGGGATAGGCCCGGAAATCATCGCGAAGGCGTGGCTGCTGCGCAAGCCCGCCAATCTGCCCACATTTATCGTCTTGGGGGATCCGGATCTTCTAGTGGAAAGAGCAAAGCGCATCGACCTTGACATCTCGATCACCGTATGTGAGCCGGAAGCAGCCGGCAGCCATTTTGGCGAGACCCTTCCTGTTCTTCCTCTTTCGGGAAGCATGGTTTGCGAGCCTGGCAAGCCGCGGACGCCGAACAACGGGCTATTGGTCATCGAAGCCATTACCCGCTGCGTTGAACTGACGATCGCCGGCCAAGCTTCGGCCGTTGTCACTGCGCCGATCAACAAAAAAGCGCTCTACGATTGCGGTTTTGGATTTCCCGGTCACACGGAATACCTAGCGGCACTCGCAGAGAAGCTGACGGCAAAACCGGCACGGTCGGTAATGATGCTCGCCGGGCCCGAATTGCGAACCATTCCCGCAACCGTTCATATCCCCCTTATTGAAGTCACTAACCATCTTTCCGTGAAGCTGATTGTGGAGACCGCGCGGATCGCCGATCATGATCTGAAGACGCGTTTCGGTATCGAGCGTCCGGCAATAGCGATAGCCGGGCTCAACCCTCATGCCGGGGAAGACGGCGCCATGGGGCGCGAGGAGATTGAAACGATTGCGCCGGCAATCGAGCAACTGCGAAATGACGGAATCGATGCAAGAGGGCCTTTGCCGGCGGATACCATGTTCCATGAACGCGCCCGGCGCGGATATGATGTCGCCATCTGCATGTATCACGATCAGGCATTGATCCCGGCTAAGACGCTTGCATTCGACGACGCGGTCAATGTCACGCTCGGTCTGCCTTTCATTCGCACCTCCCCGGACCATGGCACAGCTTTCGATATCGCCGGCACCGGCAAGGCAGAGGCCTCAAGCCTTGTTGCCGCCATCCGGATCGCCGGTGACATGGTGAGACATCAAGAAAAAGCAGCGGCTGAAGAACGTGCCTAGCTCAATCGACGATCTACCGCCGCTGCGCGATATCATCGACCGCTATGGTCTTCGCGCGCAGAAGTCGCTTGGCCAGAATTTTCTTCTCGATCTGAATTTAACATCGAAAATCGTGCGTCAGGCCGGACCGCTCGAAGGCATGCATGTTCTCGAAGTCGGGCCGGGTCCCGGCGGGCTTACGCGAGCCATTCTCGCAGCTGGCGCGGAAAAGCTGATCGTCGTGGAGCGGGACGAACGCTGTATTCCGGCACTGGAAGAAATCTCTTCACACTATCCGGGGAGGCTGGAAATCATCGTGGGTGACGCCCTAACACGACCTTATGCCGGTCTGGTTTCAGGCGAGCGGATACGAATAATTTCAAACCTTCCATATAACGTGGCCACGCCACTCCTGACCGACTGGCTTCTGACAATACCCTGGCCGGGTTGGATAGCCAGCATGACGCTAATGTTCCAGCGCGAGGTCGCCGAGCGCATCTGCGCCAAGCCGAACAGCAAGGCTTATGGCCGGCTTTCCATTCTGAGCCAATGGCGAACGCTACCTGCAATCGCGATGGAGGTCGGCCCCCGGGCATTCACCCCGCCGCCCAAAGTCACATCCTCGGTGGTTCAATTCGAGCCGATAAAACCCCTGCCCTGCCAGGCATCGCGTCTCGAGGAAGTCACGAAAGCAGCGTTTGGCCAACGCAGGAAAATGTTGAGGGCAAGCCTTAAATCGCTTGCGGCCGGTGGCGATACCGGATCGCTGCTGGAGCGCGCGAGAATCGATGGTGAGCGCAGAGCCGAATCCCTGACGGTTGAAGAGTTCGTAGCACTCGCCAATTCAGTTCGAGAACAGGCAGAATAACGATCAAGACGGATTGGTTGTCTTCAGAAGATCGCTGGTAAAATCGTAGAGCCCGTGGCGCCGGTCCTGACGCAGGCGCTCTGCAATCAGGATGCTGCGAACCTGTTCGAAAGCGCTGCCCAGATCATCGTTGATCACGACATAATCATATTCGTTCCAATGCGGGATCTCGTCGAGCGCATTCTTCAGACGCTTGTCGATGATCTCTTGCGAATCCTCGGCACGCCGCACGAGGCGCTTTTTCAATTCTGGCATGGACGGTGGGAGAATGAAAACACTGACCACATCGGCGCGAGCTTTTTCCATCAATTGCTTGCCGCCCTGCCAGTCGATGTCGAACAGCATGTCCCGGCCATCACGCATGGCTTCTTCCGCCGGATCGCGGGGCGTGCCGTAGAAATTGCCATGGACCTCGGCATGCTCAAGCAGCGCATCGGTCTCGATGAGGCGGCGGAATTCCTTCTCGCTGATGAAATGATAGTGCGTGCCGTCGATCTCGCTGCCGCGCTTTGGCCGGGTCGTGACTGAAACCGATAGGGTCAGGTCCGGGAACGCCGCGAGCAGATTGCGCGCGATTGTCGATTTCCCCGCGCCGGAGGGCGAGGAGATTACAAACATCACCCCGCGACGTTCGATACCTGTATTGACCGATTGCCGGTCGATCTTTTTGGGAATGTCCAAACCGCTGACTTTCTCGAGTGACTGGAACTACTGGATGTTCTGAATCTGTTCTCGAAATTGATCGATAACGACTTTCATTTCAAGCCCTAGCCTGGTGACGCCGGCCGCATTCGATTTCGAGCAGATGGTATTGCATTCCCGATTGAATTCCTGTGCCAGGAAGTCTAGCTTTCTGCCGATTGCGCCGTCTCCCTGCAACAGGGTCCCGGCGGCTGAGATATGGCTCTCGAGCCGCTCTATTTCTTCCTGAAGGTCAGCCCGCGTCGCCAGCATCGCCGCTTCCTGGTAGAGCCGGTCTTCATCGAAACGACCGCCTCCGGTTTCCATCAAACGGTTTACCTGTTCGCCGAGCCGTGCCCGGATCGCATCGGCGCTTCGGGAAGGGTCCGCCTTCACCGCCGTGGTCAGCCGATCGATTTCAGCCACATGGGCAAGCAGGAATTCCGTGATTTTGCCACCCTCATTCAGACGCATTGCCGCAAGCTCACCGACACCATCGACAAAGGACTGGAGCAGGCGCTGCTGATGGGCCGCAAGATCACCCTCGTCTTCCGGCTTGTCCTCAATCTCTATCACGCCACGCATACCAAGAACGGCTTCAAGGCGACCGGAGGTTTCGCCAAGGCGTCCGGCAACCTCATCGACAATGGCAACCGCCGCATCCAGCGCTTCCCTGTTGAGCGAGGGGACGGGCATCCTCGGGCTTTCGCCATATTGTAGCGAGATCTGTATGTTACCGCGCTGAATCGACTGGCTAATTGCTGCCTTCAAACTGGTTTCAAGACGGTCGAGTCCTGACGGCAATCTGAAGCGAAGATCGAGGGTCTTGCCATTTACCGAGCGTAGTTCCCAGACCCAGCTTGCCCGTTCATCCGATGCCTCAACGCGGGCAAATCCGGTCATACTCTGAATATTCATCCTAGCCCCGCTGTGTCATCAGCCTAATGCGATGCTTCGGCCTGTGACCGCTGTTACTGGGTTGCCGGCGCGGTCCCCTCTTCCCGATCGGCAGTTTCCTTCGAAGCAGCCTCGGCGGTTTCAGCCTCGGCACGGGCCTTTTCGGCTTCTTCCAGGAGCCGCGCTTCGATCGCACGCCAACGGCGAACATTGGCCTGGTGCTCGGCCAGCGTTTCGGCAAAAACATGCCCGCCGGTGCCGTCGGCCACAAAAAAGAGGTCGTCCGTGCGGGACGGATTAGCGACAGCTTCAAGCGCCGCCCGGCCGGGATTCGCTATCGGTGTCGGTGGCAGGCCATCGATCGTGTAGGTATTGTAATCCGTTTCTTTTTCGATATCGGACTTGTACAGCGGACGATCTGCAGGCTTTCCCTCGCCGCCGAAAATCCCATAGATGATGGTCGGGTCGGATTGAAGGCGCATGCCACGCTTCAGGCGATTGATGAATACACCGGCAACCCTCGGACGCTCATCGGCCTTACCCGTTTCCTTCTCAACAATTGACGCCAGGATAACAAGCTCTTCGGGCGATGAAATCGGCAGGTCGTCAATTCGCCGTTGCCAGACCTCCTGAATGAATCGATCATGCTGACGGCGCATCTGGTCGATCAATTCCTCGCGGGTGGTGCCGCGCTGGAAGGGATATGTGTCGGGCATCAACGTGCCCTCGCCAGGGAGTTCCTCCGGCATATCGCCTTCAAGGACATCGTTCTCGGCGATACGCTTCATCATGTCATGGGTGGTCAGCCCTTCCGGGAAGGAGATCTTGTGAATGATACCCTTGCCGGAGACGATGGTGTCCATGACATCGCGCATGCTCATCCCCGGCTTGAAAGCATATTCGCCGGCTTTAAGCGAAGCCGCCTTTCCGCTGGCTTTCACGCCCTGCCGAAAGATGAAATCGCTTGAAATGATATTCGATGCTTCGAGCTGCGAAGCGATCTGGCCAAGATGGGCGCCTTCGGGGATCAGGACTGTCCGGCCGCGCTGTAGCGGGCCTGATTCCTCGAATCGGATCTTGCCAAAATAGAAAGCCGCGCCCAGCACGAGCGTGGAGAAGACCAAAATGCTCAGGCAGAAATTCAGCAGAACAACAAGCTTGTTGCGGGCCTGGCGCGAGCGCTTTTTCTGGGGCGGCTCCGGAACATCTCTCGGACGCAGAAAATCGCGGGCCGAGCGGCTTCCCCCATCTGCCCGGGGCGCATGCGGATCCGATTTAAGACCGCCACCCTGATTATTTTCGTCATCATTTGTGTAATCGTTTGTCACGAATTCTCTCCGTGCTCATACCTCACAGAGCGGATGAACCAGATATGGGACCAAATTATGGTTTTCATCAACCCGTATGGCGCAGAACAAGCCTGCCCAATCAATTAGCCGCAGCCCGGAAAATGAGGGAAGCGTTGGTCCCTCCGAATCCGAAGGAATTTGATAGGGCGGCCCGAACTTCACGCTGGCGAGGCTTATGCGGAACCAAGTCCATCGCCGTTTCGCGCTCGGGGTTATCCAGATTGAGAGTGGGCGGGACGATCTGGTCGCGAATGGTCAGTATCGAGAATATCGCTTCCACTGCTCCGGCGGCTCCGAGGAGGTGCCCGATTGCGGATTTCGTCGATGACATCGAGACGCGGGACACCTGATCTCCGACCAGCCTTTCGGCTGCGCCAAGCTCGATTGTATCGGCCATGGTCGAGGTTCCGTGGGCATTGATGTAATCGATGTCTGCGGGCGTCATACCGGCATTCTTCAAAGCAGCCTGCATGCAACGGGATGCGCCATCGCCGTCTTCGGACGGCGCGGTGATGTGGAAAGCGTCACCGGACAGACCATAGCCCGCCACTTCGGCATAGATCTTCGCGCCACGCACCTTGGCATGCTCGTATTCCTCGAGCACAACGATGCCTGCGCCCTCGCCCATGACGAAGCCGTCACGGTCGCGGTCATAGGGTCGCGAC
>JAHEHW010000301.1 GCA_024639745.1 Salaquimonas sp.
CCGACTGGATGGCAGGCGAGGGCGCGGACGTCACCAATCCGGGTCTCGATGTGGAAGATTTCATCGGCACCTCGTTTACGACCGCTCCGGACGGCAAGCTGTATCAGCTGCCGGACCAGCAGTTCGCGAACCTTTACTGGTTCCGCTATGACTGGTTCAACGACGAGAAGAACAAGGCCGATTTCAAGGCGAAATACGGTTATGACCTGGGCGTTCCGGTCAACTGGTCTGCCTATGAAGACATTGCTGAATTCTTCACCGGACGCGATCTGAGCCGTCTGGGCGTCGAAGGCAAGGTCTACGGCAACATGGACTACGGCAAGAAGGACCCGTCGCTTGGCTGGCGTTACACCGATGCCTGGATGTCCATGGCGGGCATGGGCGACAAGGGCGAGCCTAATGGTCTTCCAGTCGATGAATGGGGCATTCGTGTGAACGAAAACTCCCAGCCTGTCGGTTCTTGTGTCGCCCGTGGCGGTGCAACCAACTCGCCGGCTGCCGTTTATGCGGTTTCCAAGGCTATCGAATGGCTGCAGAAATATTCGCCGCCCGAAGCAGCCGGGATGACCTTCGGCGAAGCCGGACCGATCCCTGCACAGGGCAATGTCGCTCAGCAGATGTTCTGGTATACCGCCTTTACGGCTGCCACCGTTGAGCCGGACCTTCCGGTCATGAACGAAGACGGCACGCCGAAATGGCGCATGGCACCTTCCCCGCATGGCGTTTACTGGGAAGAAGGCACGAAGATCGGTTATCAGGACGCCGGTTCGTGGACGCTGATGAAATCGACCCCGGTCGATCGCGCGAAAGCCGCATGGCTCTATGCGCAGTTCGTGACCTCCAAGACCGTGGATCTGAAGAAATCCGATGTCGGTCTCACTTTCATTCGTGAGTCCACCGTCAACTCGCAGCACTTCACCGATCGTGCAGACAAGCTCGGTGGTTTGATCGAGTTCTACCGGTCTCCGGCCCGGGTTCAATGGTCGCCAACCGGCACCAATGTGCCCGATTATCCGAAACTGGCCCAGCTGTGGTGGCAGAACATCGGCGATGCCATGTCCGGTGCGAAAACCGCCCAGGCAGCGCTCGACAGCCTCTGCGAAGCGCAGGAAAAAGTGCTTGAGCGTCTAGAGCGTGCTGGCGTGCAGGGCGATATCGGACCGAAGCTCAACGAGCCGCAGGATCCCGAATATTGGCTTAGCCAGCCTGGCGCTCCGAAAGCCAAAATCGAGAACGAAAAGCCGCAGGGGATCACGGTCTCCTATGACGAGCTGATCAAGAGCTGGCAGTAAGCCGTTTCGCCTCTGGCCGATTAGCCCGGGGCCGTGCAAAGATCGCCGGGGCGGGACGAGTGTCCGGCCCCGGTTGCCTTTCAACAACATTCTTTTCCATGCAAGCGGGGAGGCGAGGCAATGGGTTCCTTCATACTGGCAATCGACCAAGGCACGACATCATCTCGGGCGATCGTGTTTGACCAGCACTTTTCAGCGGTGGCCTCCGATCAGAAGGAATTCACACAGCATTTTCCGGCTTCCGGAATGGTTGAGCATGATGCCGCCGAGATATGGCATTCGGTTGTCGAAACCTGCCGCAACGCGATTGCAAAGGCCGGTATCAAAGCTTCCGATATTGCCGGCATCGGCATTACCAATCAGCGCGAAACGGTAGTGATGTGGGACAAGGAAACCGGCGAGCCGATCCATCGCGCCATCGTCTGGCAGGATCGCCGAACGTCGGCGTACAGTTCAGAACTCAAAGCCGCCGGTCATGAACCGATGGTCACGGAGAAGACGGGGCTTCTGCTCGATCCGTATTTTTCCGGCACGAAGATTCGCTGGCTGCTCGATCACGTGGATGGTGCCCGGGCCAAGGCGGACGACGGCTCGCTGCTTTTCGGTACCATCGATACCTATTTGCTATGGCGCCTGACCAATGGCCGGGTTCACAAGACCGATGCCACGAATGCAAGCCGTACCCTGATCTACAATATCGACACCAATGACTGGGATGACGACCTGCTGAAGCTGTTTGAAATCCCCAGGTCGATCCTTCCCGAGGTCGAGGATTGTGCTTCTGAGTTCGGGACGACGGTTACCGATCTGTTCGGCGCGGCCATTCCAATTCTCGGCATTGCTGGCGATCAGCAGGCAGCGACGCTCGGTCAGGCATGCTTCAAACCGGGAATGGCGAAATCCACTTACGGAACCGGTTGTTTCATCGTGATGAATGTCGGCGAGACCCGGCGCCCTTCCAAGAACCGTCTTCTGTCGACAATAGCCTATCGTCTCGATGGCACGACGACTTATGGCCTTGAGGGTTCCATCTTCATTGCCGGGGCCGCCGTGCAATGGCTGCGCGATGGCCTCAAGATCATCAATAGTGCAGGGGAGACGGGGAGCCTTGCTGCCGAGGCCGACAAGAGCCAAGATGTGATACTGGTGCCGGCATTTGCCGGGCTCGGGGCGCCTTATTGGGAACCTGACGTCCGCGGGGCGATTTTCGGCCTTACACGCAATTCCGGTCCACGGGAATTCTCTCGGGCCGCGCTTGAATCGGTCTGCTATCAGACGCGCGATCTTATCGAGGCGATGCATCTCGATCTGGAAGATGGCGGAGAGCAGGGCGATGACATGGTTCTCCGGGTCGATGGTGGCATGGTAGCCAGCGACTGGACGATGCAATATCTCGCAGACATTCTGAATGCGTCTATCGATCGCCCAACCGTATTGGAGACCACGGCATTAGGTGCCGCCTGGCTTGCTGGCATGAAAAGCGGCGTTTGGCCGGATATGGATGGTTTTACGAAATCGTGGAAACTCGAAACCCGGTTCGAGCCCAAAATGGGTGAACGTGAACGCGAGCGTCGCTATCGTGGCTGGCGGACCGCTGTGAAGGCAACGATCCAGCAACAGCGTGATTTTTCGGCCTAGCAAGGGCGGTTTGAATCGAAAGCCTCAGCCTAGTTCCGAGTGAATCGGCGCTTTCAATTCTCGATTCAGGCTTTAAAACCGGGTGGGCCATGTCCTTTTGAGGCCTGTGAAATCCTCCTCGTTTGACTGGCGCCATCATTATCGCTTCGCATTAGCCATTTTTCGGTAAGTATTACGCAAGGTCCGATTTAACTGGCCCTACGACGAGACTCCCATGAAAGCAATAATTCGTAATTTCCTTGCGTTCTTGCTGATCCCGCTGATTGCAGTTGGCGCCTATCCTGAAAGAAAAACTCATTAGCATTTTTGAGAAGTTCAGCCAGGTCGACGGCACCGCGCTTGGTCTGGCGATTTCAAGCCAACTGGTCGGCCTCATGAATGGACAGATCCATGTTGAGAGCGAAGAAAGCGAGGGTTTGCGTTTCTGGTTCACCGTGGACTTGCCGGTCCAGAAAAATGGCGAAAAGCGCAATC
>JAHEHW010000302.1 GCA_024639745.1 Salaquimonas sp.
CGGGTACGCAGTCTGGAGAACGCAACGACGGACCGGTCGAAAACATGGCTGAAAGTCTGGATGGCGCGGCCGAGGAACTCGAAAACGAGATCAATGAGGCAGCAGAAGAAGTAGAAAAAATACCAGCGCCAATTGATCCTCTTGACCGGGACCCCCAGTCGAGAAGCGGATTAAACGGATCCAAAAGTAATTTGACCCGTTTTACCATGTGGTAAATTTCTCTCAGTTTGAGAGGGTGAGCCAAGTTTCGGGCCCTGTCCCCGAGATCATTAATTTGCGAGTTCTTCCCGGAGATCGGCCAAGTTGTAGGCGGTTGCTCGATCCAGCCGTCATTGTGTGCCCGATCGGAAATGGAAACGTTTTAGGAGGAGTATCGTTATGCGAGCTTTATTGTTAATGATGGTGTTCAGTAGTCTGGCAGCGTTTATAGCGCTTGCGGCGGGATTGGAAAAAGGTGTCGATCTAAACCCGAATGGCTTGCCATCGATGCTGCAGCCGCAGGGCTTTGAGCAGGGAGCCATGATTTCCGGCTTTGTCGGTATGAGTGCAGAATTGAGCCCGCGTTTTCAGCTTATGGAAGATCCGGGCCTCGACATCAAGGAGTTGGATCAACCAGCAACGGTGATCTGAGGCTGACTCCATCAATGGCACTCTTGTAGTAAAAGCTTGGCCCGCTTGGCCTTGCCGCCGGGTCGGCTTGTTTGCGTTTGAAGAAAAAAGGGCCTGCGATCGCTCGCGGGCCCTTTGATGGGTTGATATTCAGAACGCTTAGCGTTTCGAGAACTGGAACGAACGGCGGGCTTTCGCGCGGCCGTATTTCTTACGCTCGACAACGCGGCTGTCGCGGGTCAGGAAGCCGTCTTTCTTGAGGATGCCGCGAAGCTCAGGCTCGTAGTAGGTCAGAGCCTTGGAAATGCCGTGACGAACCGCACCTGCCTGGCCGGAAAGACCGCCGCCGGTGACCGTGGCAACGATATCGTATTGGCCATCGCGATTGGCGGCCTTGATCGGCTGGTGGATCAGCATCTGAAGAACTGGACGGCCGAAATAGGCGTCATAGGTTTTCTTGTTGATGGTGATCTTCCCGGTGCCCGGCTTCAGCCATACGCGTGCAATTGCATCCTTACGCTTGCCGGTTGCGTAAGCACGGCCATGCGCATCCAGTTTCTGAACATGAACCGGCGCTTCGGTTTCGCCCGATCCGGTGACTTCCTTGACGGCGCCGCCGAGTTCTTCCAGTGAATTCAACTCAGCCATTATACTACCCTCTTGTTCTTGGCATTCATGGAAGCAACATCGAGTACTTCCGGGTTCTGGGCGGTGTGTGGGTGTTCGGCTCCGGCATAGACGCGCAGGTTACGCATCTGCTGGCGGCCGAGAGGCCCTTCCGGCAGCATCCGCTGAACGGCTTTCTGCACGACCCGCTCGGGGAAACGTCCCTCAATGATCTTGCGGGCACTGCGCTCCTTGATGCCGCCCGGGTGACCGGTATGCCAATAATATTTCTTGTTATCGAGCTTGCGTCCGGTAAGTCGTACCTTGTCGGCGTTGATAACGATGATGTTGTCGCCGTCATCCACATGCGGGGTGAAGCTCGGCTTGTGTTTGCCGCGAAGTCGGTGAGCGACGATGGAGGCGAGGCGACCCAGAACCACGTTCTCGGCATCGATCACGACCCATTTCTTCTCAACGTCAGCAGCCTTTTGACTGAAGGTTTTCATGGTCTCGAACCCTGTTGATATTTGCGAACCGGAAACGGCGGCTCGTTTTGGCTGTGAGCCATCGGAGATTGCCGTTGTCGGAAGTAGCATCGGACGCCTGTTAAGACCACCCGCATGCGCTGGCGCGGTGTATAAGCCAGGCTCGATCCGGCGTCAAGCACTAAATTCGACTTTGTTCTTAAAAGAATAAAAAAATCAATAGTTTAAAAATAAGGTAATATATTACCGCAAATATCGCCTTGGGAAATCGAACTTTCGGGATTGTCTCGTGAATTCCGTTGCGGGGTAGGGCGGTCCATAAAAGCAATGACGCATCGGCAAAGCCTGCCCGCGCCAAAAAATCCTATCGATTTCCCTATCGGCGAATCTTATATATGGGCAGAAGGCTTTAAGCGTCAAAACCGGAAGAAATCATGTTGGACAACGTCTATAACGCCAAAATCATCGAATATGCTGGGAATATCGAGCGGGCCGGTCGCCTCGATGACCGCGATGCCACCGCGAAGGCGCACTCGAAGCTTTGCGGCTCCACAGTGATCGTGGACCTGAAGGTCGAAGAACGCGACGGCGATCTCGAGGTGACCGATTTTGCCCATGAGGTAAAGGCCTGCGCACTCGGGCAGGCAGCCTCTTCGATAATGGCGAAAACCGTTATTGGCGCCACCGCGAGCGAGCTTAAGGCGCTCAGGAAAATCATGTATGCCATGCTGAAGGAGAACGGCCCGCCGCCAACCGGCCGGTTTGACGAGTTCAAATTCCTAGAACCGGTTCGTGACTACAAGGCGCGGCACGCCTCGACGCTTCTCACCGTCGATGCCGTGGTGGATTGCCTAGAACAGATCGAAGCCGAACGGGGAGCAGCCAAGCGCGAAAAGAAGGAAACCGTAAAGCGTAATGCCGTCAATGCGCTCGGAAGCGCCGGCATCAAGTACCGTGTGCGCTGACAGTCGGGAAAAGCCTGAAGAGCGGCAAGATACCGGCAAAGAGTCAAAGAGCAGCCGCAACTGGCAAGGTGAATGGCCAAAGACGCCTGGCAGGCTGTTGGGAATAGGTTCGATACGCCTTTATCAACTTACGCTTTCCCCGCTGATCGGACGATCCTGCCGCCACTTGCCGACTTGCTCCGAATATGGCTATGAGGCGATAGCACGCCATGGCGTGCTTGCGGGCTCCTGGCTTACCCTCTGGCGCGTGTTGAAATGTAATCCGCTCGGCACTTCCGGCATCGATCCGGTGCCGGAAAAAATGAAGTGGTTCCCTCGCAAATGAATTCCATGTCCTCGCTGGTGGTAGAGATCACCCGTGGTAATGCGGTTGAAAGCCGTCATAAGGTTGTTGCGGTGATTGCCGATGCAGAAGGTTCGCGGGTTCGCATCTACGGCGATGCCGATCGCGAGACATATCCCCGTTCCTCCGTCAAGGCATTGCAGGCGTTGCCATTGGTCGAAAGCGGCGCGGCAGACAAGTTTGGCTTTGAGCCAAGGCATCTGGCACTGGCCTGCGCCTCGCACCAGGGCGAGAAAATCCATACGGAAACCGCTGGTGAGATACTGGTAGCGGCAGGGCTGACGGTGACGTGCCTGGAATGCGGGGCGCAAATGCCTGCGAAACCGGAAGATATTCAGCAATTGGCGAGGGAAGTGGTTCCGGTCAGTGCAATTCACAATAATTGCTC
>JAHEHW010000022.1 GCA_024639745.1 Salaquimonas sp.
CGCGTCATCCTCAATAATGAGACAGAATTGGATGTCGCAGCGGCGCGTCAGGATAACCTCGAGGCCGTCCTCCGGCTGCAGGAAACCAATCCAGATCTCGGCGCTATTGTGCTCGAATGCACCAATATGACTCCCTACGCCGCGGATATCAGAAATGCTACTGCCTTGCCGGTCTTTTCAATTTACAACTTCGTATGCTGGTTTCAGCAAAGTCTAACTCCAAGGGTATTCTGATTCGTGTAACCATTCCAGATTCAGTGTAGGTCGAACCATCCTCGTTCGGATACTGAAATAACACGGGAATGTCTGCATAAGTGCCAACAAGAGATGCTTTGGTGTTGCGGGACCACCAAAAGCCCGTCGCTAGTTTCATGGGGCGGCACGATTAATTCCTTTCAATTCACAAGTTAAGTGGAAAATTTTCGCGATATTCCGCCTTTTTCGGGGGAAAACCGACTGTAATGTTCGAAAAGAATAGCAATTTCTGGAATTTCGGCGGACGCTGCCGAAGCGAATAGAACCATTTTGGGAACGCGTCAGCTTGGCGCGCAGTTCGATAGGAGGGGGCAAATGTCAAAACGATTTGTCGTTGGTTATGACGGCAGTGAGGAATCCAAGCGAGCAGTTCAATTTGCCGTTTCACAGGCGAAATCCGCAGGCGCTGCAATCGTCATTGCCCATGTGCTTGAATGGTCGCCGTATTCATTTCTCACGCCGGAAGAACTCGAAGAACGTCACAAGCGGCGTAAGGAAGAGCTTTCGCGCGCAGAGACCGCTCTAATGGCGCCAATACAAGACTCCCTTTCTGACTCTGGCGTTACTGTGGAAACGGAAATGAGATACGGCCATGTGGCGGATACCTTGGCAAAGATCGCCAAGGACGTTGGGGCTGAGCAGATGTTCATCGGCCGCACGGGTGAATCCGGTCTGACGGCAAGAGTGTTCGGCTCGGTTGCTGGCAGCCTTGCACAGATTGCTCCAGTCGCTTGCACCATCGTTCCCTAAACTTTTCCGAGGCAATTGAAATGAGAAACTTGATATCTGCTACAGTACTTGCCGCGGGTGCACTGGCCACATCCATCATACCGGCAGCGGCGCAGTCAATCGACGATTCCGTCAACCAACTCTTCGCAAATTCGACCGGCTGGTTCGTGAACTTCATTTTCAGTCCATTCCCCGGCACCAGCTTTCCGTGGATTGTCGCATGGCTCGTTGTCGCGGCGACAGTCTTCACCCTCTATTTCGGTTTTGTGCAGTTTACTGCATTCCGCCATTCGATCTCATTGGTAAAGGGCGACTATTCCGATCCTAACGACGCGGGTGAAGTCAGTCACTTCCAGGCACTCGCAACTGCTCTTTCAGGAACAGTTGGCCTAGGCAATATCGCCGGCGTTGCGGTTGCCGTTGGCATAGGTGGACCTGGCGCCACATTCTGGATGATCCTAGCGGGCCTAATGGGCATGGCCTCGAAATTCACAGAGTGTACCCTCGGGGTAAAATACCGAAACGAATATGACGACGGTACGGTGTCCGGTGGTCCTATGTATTACCTGACCAAGGGTTTCGCGGAACGCGGACTGCCAGGTGGCAAGGCGCTTGCCGTTCTTTTCTCAATCTTCTGTATTCTTGGCGCGCTCGGCGGCGGCAATATGTTCCAAGCCAACCAGGCACACCAGCAAATCTCTGGTATTGTCGGCCAGTATCCTGGCTGGATTACAGGCATGATATTCGCAGCGGTCGTTTTCGCAGTGATTGTGGGCGGTTTGAAATCCATCGCTCGCGTGACAGAGAAAGTCGTCCCATTCATGGGCGTCATGTATGTCGCTGCGGCCCTTATCATCATCTTGCTAAACGCTGACAAAGTTGGCTGGGCATTCGGCCAGATCTTTGATGGTGCCTTCACCGGCCTCGGCGTTGCCGGAGGCATGGTGGGCGCCCTAATCCAGGGTTTCAAGCGCGCTGCATTCTCAAACGAAGCGGGCGTCGGCTCAGCTGCAATCGCGCACTCTGCGGTTCGCACCAAAGAACCCATCACCGAGGGTTTTGTTTCTCTCCTTGAGCCCTTCATCGACACCGTTGTTATCTGCACGATGACAGCACTTGTCATAATAATCACCCAACAGATGATGATTGATCCGGTAACGGGCAACTATATGTTGAACGAAGCTGGAACCGCTATTGCCACGATCGACGGCAATACCGGCGTTAGCCTAACTTCCGCAGCATTCGGCTCTGCAATCAGCTGGTTTCCCTATGTCCTTGCGCTTGCAGTGATCCTGTTCGCATTCTCGACCATGATCTCCTGGTCCTATTACGGCTTGAAAGCTTGGACCTATTTGTTTGGTGAAGGACAAACGAAAGAGATTGTCTTCAAGGTAATCTTCTGCATCTTCGTGATCATAGGGGCCGCTGCAAACCTGGGTCCGGTTATCGACTTCTCCGATGCTGCGATCTTCGCAATGGCAGTTGTAAATATATTTGGCCTGTACCTGTTGATGCCAATCGTGAAGCAGGAACTCAAAAGCTACACCTCCCGACTGAAGTCAGGCGAGATCAAAAAGTTTAATTGAGTTCAGAGCGCGACAACTGTTTTCCGTGACATTATCAATTAAGCCCCCGGCTGAGCCGGGGGCGCTTCCGGATGGAAGTAAGAGTTTAGTTCCTTCAAGTAGCGCCCAATAAGCACCAAAAACTCTGAATTCGATACCTCTCGCACTATCGCCGTTGCGGCATCAAATGCATGTCCACTTTAGGCTCGAAGCAGAAATCGAACAAAATTTGGCTGATGAGTGGATGTCAATTCAACACGCACTTACAAGTGCAATAACCAAATAGCTGCAACAAGATCCGGTATGATTGCCTGCACCGGGAGATTTCCAAGTTGCCTGCGACCATTCAATCATGGGTGTTTAATATCTTGTTTTGGCTAGCGGACATTCGCCGAAGCTCGGCTAGACCATTTCGAGACATTGGGAGTTCAATTTTACTGCCACCACGATTCTTCGCCATCAGGGTAGCGTCTTGCTATACCTTCGCTGATAAGAATGTTAGCGACGTCTTTAACGTTGATCCGTATTGTTGACGCCGTTATTCCTTAGCGGATTTAAGATCTTCTTGCATGGATCACTCCGAATCGAAGCGCCATGTTCCTGCAAGTCACTGCCACACGAAAAGACAGGTCATAGGCTCTTACTTGCGTTTGCTGATATTGTCTCGAATCTGCAATAGTTAGCCACCGAATGGCAAAATGGGAGGATGTCATGAAAAGACTGTTGGCCTTTGGCGTCGCTTTAATCTGGTTTGCGGCACCAGCCTTTGCAGAAACCGTGGATGCTACTGGTACCGGTTATGGTAAGTCCAACAACACGATCATGCCGGTGAGCCAATCGTTAATGATCATCCAGGCTTCAACAGATTATGAGCGCTTTGATACCGCCGAAAGCAATCCTATGGCAGGTTTCAATGGTCCCTGCTTTGGTTCGATCATGGTCAATTCCGGTGCAGTTACAGGTGGCGGCAGTTGCTACTATACCGATGCAGATGGTGAGGTGGCTATCGTCCGTTGGAACGCAGACGGTATGAGCTTAGATGGTCGAACGCAGGGTAGTTGGTCAGTGATCGGTGGCACTGGCAAATGGTTAGGCGCAAGTGGCGGAGGCCGCTTTGATGCCGGAGAAAATGAAGCCACCGGTTACACAAATAACGTTACAGGTGAAATCAAGTTTCGCTGATAGTTGTATGGGTCGGTCGTCGAACGTACCTGCCCTAGTCCTGCGATGCGAACGCGGCTTTAGAACAATCGATCCAAGCAGTTTTCGACGGTAAAAAACTAAGATGCAATTTCTTATCGAATTGTTCGATTTAATGCCTATTAACGCCACAAGGCTCTACCAACAAGAACATAGTGCCATTGGCATCATGCCTCCGTATTCAATGCCTGTTGATCCTCTCCCAATGAAGTGGCCCGCCGATATGCTTATCTTCCGCTATTATCTCACTTTGAAGGGAATCGCTGAAAAGGCAGACGCGGCAAGAGGAAATCAGTCCGATCAGTGAAGAGCTTCGTGTAAAGATGGTTGAAAGTAAAATGAGTTTTTTTTCAAAAGCGATGAAGAAAACGCATTAACTCCAAACCGGACCTGGAGATGGGGATCTAAAGGCGAGAAATGTTCAAATTCGAAACGATGCCGCAATATGGCATTCTGCATTTGTTGCAAAATGGGCGTTCCAACTACGAAGATTTCCAGACCGTCATACCGCAGGTAATGACATCCCTGAAAACGCAGGATTTTCCGAATTTTCTGCTCGAAATAGAAAACCTTGAACAGGATGAGGATTACATTGATCCCGATCTTGCATTTTCGACATTGAACGACGTCAAGCTCTGGATCTCGAAAATGGCCATTGTTTGCCCTGAAACGGTCCGCGAACAAATGGAGCCGGTAAGACAGCTTATTAGCAATTATCAGATACCAACTGAAATATTCGATAATCGCTCAGATGCGATGGCGTGGCTGGGTAGTTCGGCCGGGGCAAACGCACATTAGGTTCAGATCATTTACCACGAGGCGAATGAGCTGGAATTCTGACTTACCAGTTTCTTGGATCATAATTGATCTTCAACCGGCAGGCTTGCGATGATTCCAGATACAACATTTTGCCCAGCCGTTGAACCTGGGTCCGACTCAAATGTTACTACTTTTCCGTCTTCTTCTGTTATCCAAATAATCTTGCCGCTCTCATCCAGTTCAAGTCGGTAGCTGTTTCCTGGTGAAACACCTTCGTCCATGAAGGACTTTAGTCGATCGGCTAACTCGGAACTTTCAACATACAGCCCAATTTCAGTGTTGAGGTTTGCTGAGCGTGGATCGAGATTGAAGCTACCAACAAACACGGAATTATCATCAAAGACTGCTGCCTTGGTGTGAAGTCCAGCCTTTGATTCACTAGAAAAGAGCGTTTGCTGGACTTCCGCAGAATCAGCCCTGACTTCATAGAGTTCGACGCCTGCTTCAAGAAGTTCCTCGCGGTATTTCGAATAACCCGCATGAACTGCGATCACATCATTCGAGCTTAACGAATTGGTAAGGATGCGTACCTTTACACCACGGTTGCTCAGCAGCTTAAGTCTATCTGCGCCAGCTTGAGTGGGAACGAAATAGGCGTTCTCCATCAAAAGCTCGCTTTTCAACTGGTCAAGTTTGCCGGCAAGAGCTTTCATTACCTTGCCCGTCCGTTCGCCTTGCTTGAAGTCGGCAGGGTCATCCCAAACAACATATGCTGGAGCCCAGACAAGTCGCTTTTTAAGCGCAGCAACATCTTGGCGGATAGCAGCTACCTTTGGATAAACGGCATACGGATAACCTTCCGCGTCGATTGTGCTTTCAAGCTCCTGACGAGCCATTTCCAGATCGTCTTTATCAAAGGTCTCATCGACGGTTGCGCCAACCGGAACTGACCAGTCTTTGTTCCAGAAATAGTCAAACACTCTTGAAGAATCGCGCACCACTGGACCTACCGCGGCTATATCCAGATCGCGATAATTCGAGTCCTCTGAAACATCAAAATAATGGTCTCCAATATTGCGCCCGCCGAGCAGAGCAAGTGCATTATCGGCGATCATCAGTTTGTTATGCATCCGGTGGTTCAATCGATCGAAATCGCTGGCCAGGTCAAACAACTTTGATTTGCGCTTTGCGAAAGGATTGAACAGTCTGATTTCTATGTTCGGATGGGCGCCCAGTTTGGCTAAAACTTCGTCGCGACCTTTGACACTAAAATCGTCTATTAGCAGGCGCACCCGTACACCCCGATCGGCACTTTTAAGAAGGGCCTGTCCAAGAATCCGACCGCTTTGATCTGGGTCCCAAATATAATACTGAAGATCAAGGCTTCGCTCAGCCAATTCGGTCATGGCAATTCGAAGGGCAAAAGCATTTCGTCCGGTCGTTACCAGCGAAACACCTGATTTGCCGGAATTCCTCTTTTCATCTGCGCGGTAAAGACGACCCAGATAGGTATCTTCGTACTCAGAAAAGGCTGATGTTTCCAAGCGTGGATAATCGTAATTTAGCGTTGTACAGGCAGCTAGCAGAACCGCTGAAAGGAATACTAGGAATGTCTTCAAATGAGCAGATGCAAGCATAGAAAAATCACTCGTGTTCGGCACAAACTGGTTTGAGTTCTATTAGAATTAGTTCACCAACTGCCATGATCCAGCTAACCCAAAGCAACTAACCTAACTATCCGTATCGCAAAACCTCTGTCATGGGCTTTCATCAACGTGCGCAATGCCAACCTTCCCCCCGCAGCAGAATTATTGATCCGTTGCCCGATTATCGAAATCTCCGCGTTCGTTGTTGGGATACGCCTCAATTTCGTTTCATTGGATTAGGTATATAAATAATAATAGCAGTCGAACACATTTGACAAACGCTCTGCGTCAATGATGCATTAAAAGACACCTGAAACACCATCAGTCAGAAGAAGAGGTGAACAGAGAAATGCGATCAACCAGTTTGGTATGTGGCGGTGCTGTCCTTTGGGCGCTTGTTGGTTCAGCCATTGCGGAAGACTTGACCAAATGGAAAGAGGCCGGCGAGTGGCAGATATTCGTTGATGCCGATGCTGGTAATGGGTGTCTAATGGAGAAGCTGTTCGAGGATGGAAGCCGGATGCGGATAGGCTACCTGCCGGAACGGGATGGCGGATTTCTCTCTGTCGCCAATCAATCATGGACCGAAATGACGGAAGAGAAGAATTTTACAGTGCGCATCGATCTCGATGACGTCGCCTTTGGCGGCGAGGTTGAAAAGATCGTTGATGACGACTGGCGTGGGGGTTACGCTTTCTTCAACAATCCCGCTTTCCTTGATGAATTTGCCCGCAAAAACGAGATCACGATTACCGGCCCCAAAAACCAGCCGGTTAGTTACTCGCTAGCAGGAACAAGCAAAGCGCTTGCGGCTCTGAAAGAGTGTAATGACGAGAATAGTTCCTGAATTTCAAACATCGGCAATCAAATAGAATGATCAAATTTGCAGGCTGGATCGGTGGAATAATTGTCGGACTACTGGTCCTAGCTTTAGCCGTTGCTTGGCTCTTTCTTCAAAGTTCACTTTTTTCTGGAATGCGCCGCGATCTGGTTCAGTCCGTGCTCTCCGAACAGATTGGTCAGCCTGTCTTCATCCGCGACGATGTCAAGATGCAGGTCAAGCGCTACTCGACCATCCACACCAGCGATGTCGTGATACCAAGCGAAAACATCTCAGACGTTAACCTGGCCGAGCTGGACACCCTTTCGTTCAAACTGGATCTATTGGACTTGCTGAGCGGAAAAATTGATCTCGATGAGCTCGTCATTTCAAAATTGCAGGTTAATCTTCTCCGCGAAGAAGATGGAACGACGAGTTGGACCAAAGAGACTATCTGGGATCCCGATGCCATTTCCTCAAAAATCGCTAAGTCAGGAGAATCTGATGCGGGTGCAGAAGGGCAAACACTCGAGACGGACGACAATGGTGCTACATCTGAGATGGAAACCGGCGAAGAGGATCTGATTGCAGCTTCGAAAAGGCCACAGACCGGGTTTTTTCGATTCTTCAACGGCAAAACCGTTCAAATCGATGATATCGGCCTCGTAATCGACAATAGATGGACAGGGTTCGAGTTCGATTTCCTGTTGAAAACACTATCGCTTGAACAGCATGAAGGCGGGCGTGAGCAAATACTTGCTGGCAGTGGGGTGCTAAACAACCGTCAATTCAATCTCAGTGGCAGCTTTCCAAGTGGTGAGCAATTCCAAACAACATTCCAGTTGGGAGAAGGATCTCTTTCCATCGAGGGTGTTCCCTTTCCAGAGGAACGCGGTGAGGGTTATGAAGCCAAAATCGTTTTCGATCCGGCCTCTTTGGGAGATTTGCTGGAAACCATCGGTCTGAAAAGGTCCTTTGATGGGACCGGGGAGTTGGCAGCCGATCTTACCGTCACGCCGGAATCGGTCACCATTACCGATCTCGATGCTGGCATCGAATTCCTGCAAGGCCAATCAGTATCGATCAATGGCCAAATTGGTAACCTTCTGGACCGCTCCGGGATTGATATCTTCGTGGATGCAAATCTCAGGTCGAGGGATCAACCGATTGCAACGGCAACCAAACTGAGTGAAATACGGCTCACCGATCTCGATGGACACATCGTCACCGCGGGGAGCGGGGTCGAGCTGGAGGAACTTCGGGTCCAGACCAACGCATTTCAGACCGATTTGCGCAAGCTTGGACCGATCTCGGTAAGACGCATCCATCGAACCCCAGAGGGAGAACTGAGTTTCACGGGTGTTGACGTCCAGCTTGGACCGGAAGGTGCACCAGTCATTCGGGCTCAGGGCGATGTTCGGGATATTTTCGCTTTCAAAGGAGTGGAATTTGAAGGAGAGCTCGATGCGTCCGCCGACCTGGTTTTAAAGCGACTTGATCCAAAAGATGTCGCTCACTTCGGGTCGCTCAAAGGTGATTTTTCGATTTCCGATGGTTCAGGCCAACTCGCCCTGACCGGCTTCAAGGGCTACTCCTACGGCTCTGATCTCTGGTCACTCAAATCCGAATTCAGTGTAAGCGATGTCACGGAATTAGCCGATCTGGATCTTTCATACGAACTGGGCATTGCCGATGGCGCCCGCTTTCTTGAGGCGCTTAAGCTGAAATCCATCGATACTGGTCGAATTGGATTTTCCGGCACGTTGACAGGTAGCAAGGCGGATCTTGCAGCACATGCGTCGGCGGTGATCAACCGATCACGAATTGATGCTGCTTTGGATACTGAAATTGCGGAGGAAAAGCTCATCGCTCGCGGCGGCATGCAAAGCGAGGAGATCCACATTGCCGACTTGCGCGACGTGGTTGGCGCGGCGCTGCAAATTCAGACACTTCTGACTCGAAAGGAAGATTCAAAGCCTGCCCAGGAAATCCAACCCCTTGTGATCGAGGACGATCAAAATAGCGCTGAACAGACAGAGGAATTAACCGCGAAAAACGATAAAGAGAGCGCCAAAACAGATGAAAAAGAAATTTTACCACTGGTGATCGAGGATAAGCCGGAAGAGGTCGAGTTGGTTTCTAGAGGACGTCTTCTGGAAATTCTCGATCTCGAATTTGGTGTTGATATAGGAAAAATCGTTGGCCAGGAAGGCGTGTCTGGCGTGCATGGTGATCTGATGATCAAGGATGGCATGCTCCAGATGGGGCCGCTTGAGGCCAGCTATGGTGGCGGCAATTTTAAGACAACGGCTACGATGAACCTTCTCACAGGCGCAGATACCGTCAGGCTTGCCGGGTCTACCAACGGTTGGGATTTCGGCAAAATTCTGGAATCGGTCGGATTGGGCATAGACGCCTATGGTGCCCTATCCGCCAGTTTTGATTTATCGGGTCAGTCGTCCTCTGTACAAAGCTTTCTGTCGAGCATGAACGGCAACGCAACGATCCGAATGCGTGATGGACGGATTGCAACCAGTCTGATCGAGCTTGCCGGCCTTGGTATATTCAAATGGCTTTTTTCTGAGGAACGACGGCAAGGTTATACAGACATCGTTTGCGTGAACGCTCCGGTTCGTCTCAGTAGCGGTAGCGTTTCGTCCGATCAGGTCGTTGCCGAAACACGCAGCGTGCAGATTGTCGCAAAAGGTCAGGCGAACATGCGCGACAGGTCCATCGACTTGCGCGTAGAGCCGAGACCAATCGGACGTCCGTTTGCAAGAAGTGCATTCCCGGTAGAAATATCCGGTACGCTTGATGATCCGAAATTCCGGGTTCTGTTTGCCGGGCTTCCGGGAAAAGATACAGGGCCGCATCCAATGATGGCTAGAAAGCCTTTGCAGGATCACAAGCCATGTGAGCTGTCGAAATGAATTCCTTTCAATCGCTTGCTGATCATGGCGCGGCTATTTGCTTTCAATCGTCGATAAGCGCGCATCATGCATACCCTTACTGATCTAAATCTGCATTCCTTGCATTCTGATGCGCTCAATTATGCCATCAGACAAGCGGCAAAGCTCTGACTTTACATGCTGTACCGAAACTTGCGAATGGCGGCAAAGGGCCTGAGGCTGACATTCCCTCGTATCGACTTGGGTAGCCTCTGGGTTCCATACACCCGTCACAAGGACAGAACGATCCACATTAACTCTTTCAAAAATACGAAGACGAAGGTTCGATATGGGTCAAGGTCGTTGTAATTCGATTCATTGACCTGCGTTGGTCCCATTGGCCAAACCGGGTCTAGACCTTCACCCGTATTGTTCGCGCAGCAACATCAGTATGATGCCCACTACACAGCCTCCGAACACAAGATAGATAGATAACCAGGTGAAATACAAAACGGGTTCCTGATCGCGATAGGCCCTTCGTGTTTTCCCGCCAGGCAACGGAGGTAAGTGGATAATTCCGATACGGTGTTCCTGGATCGTCCAGGCAAGGAAGGTAAGGAACAAGAGAAACGTGATCGGCAAATCGATATGCCGAAACAGACCGATCGTCGTTGGCAGGAATGCCAGCAAATAGATCGCTGCCGTAAGCAAAGTCATCCAGTACAGAGGCCGTGAATATGGATTTTTCGGCCTTTTGGCTCTGTCAGCTAGTTCGCTCAAATCCAACCCCCCGTTTTGAGATGAACCGACCAATTGTCAAATAATAAACGCTACCGGGGAATTACTGCAATAAACTACCCAATCATCAGGTTTTTAATGCTTATGGCTAACGGAAAGGTTTTACTTGAATGGGGTGCCAATTTGCATTTCAGTGATGAAGTTCGTCACGACCTAGGGGAGCGATAAAGTGGATTTAACTTCAGTCCTTATCAACGCGATCGGCGGCGCAATTGGCGGTGCAGGTGGCGGCAAGGCCGTCAAGCAGAGCGACCTCGGACAGCTTGGCAATATTCTGGCTGGTAT
>JAHEHW010000303.1 GCA_024639745.1 Salaquimonas sp.
CGCCAAGTACACGAAGTGCCTGCGGGCAGCCTTCCTTGGCTATCTCAAGAACACGCTCGGCTGTGTAGATCGAGGGTGTAATGGCTGTCACGCCAACGATATCGGGCTGTAACTCCCGAAGCTTATCGCCAAGATCCTTCTCCGAAAGGTCATGGGTCATGGCATCGAGGAATACGATGTCATTGAAACCCTCCTTTCGCAGAGATCCTGAGAGATAGGCGACCCATGCAGGCGGCCAGTTGCCGGCGATCTCCGCCCCTCCGGAATGATAGTTGGGATGTACAAGAACGATGCGCATGACAAGCCTCCAATGCGTAAAGCAAAATTTACATATTTATTGTCAATTCTATTTGACGTAGATCAAATCGGCGCGAACGAGTGATTCCGCTAGATATATCGCGTCGCGGATACTCGTCGGGCCCTCGTGATACTCAGTTGGAGGCTGAAGCCGGCAACCTTTTAATCAGGCCCTCTGGCCGGGAATTTTGATCAGATAGGCTCTTTCCGGCAACCAGGGATCTAATTCGAGCGCTTTTCTCAGGATGGATTGGCCGGTCTCGGATCGCCCAAGATTGAGCAGGTTCAGCGCTTGACCGGACATTGCCGCCACATGATCAGTGTCGATTTCGAGCGCCTTTTCCAGTCAGTCAGAGCACTTCCGTAATCCGCTCGCAGAAAATGGATGAAGGCTCTCTGGTTCCACCCCTCGGCACAGTGTGGACAATAGGCAAACAGATCGTCGAAATATTCCGCAGCCCCTGCAAAGTCGTAGGCATCGCGTCGGGCCATGCCCTGATCGAGCAAGGCTTGTGCATGTTCGTCTGGAGCATCCGTCCGGATCTGCCACAGCTCGTCGCCAATACGCTTGACCGCTTTTTTATCCTGAGCGGCCTGTAGGCGTTCGCGGATAGCTGCGATTTCAGTGTCGCGGTCGGGTACAGGCGGGAACTCACCGAGCGCGAAACCCGTCGACGCAAAATAGATTACCGCAAGTGCCGAAAGATACTTCTTTGGCTAGCTCCTTTGCCGGTGCGAAAACAGCATGTGTCATGCTGGCCACCTTGCCAAGGTCTGTCCGGGCCTGATCACTGCCGAGCGTCCCTATTCGGACATGAATACCGGTGCCGTCATCTGGTGAACGATCGAATCGGTCACACCGCCAAAGGCTTTCTCCCTAAGCTTCGAATGATTATAGGCGCCCATCACGAGCAGATCCGCCGCTTTCTCCGCTAGGAAATTCAAGATTACCGTATCGACGGATATCTTTTCATTTGCAAGCACGCTTACTTTCGCATCCACGTCATATCTGGCGAGATAATCAGCCAGATCCTTGCCCGGTTGTTCGCCATGGGCGCCCGGACGCTTCTCGGGATTGACGATCAGAATGGTAGTTTCGCCACGGCCTTGAAGAAGTGGAATTGCATCCCTTACCGCGCGGGCCGCTTTCTTGCTGCCATCCCAGGCGATGACAGCGTTCCGGATCTGCAGTTCGAACCGGCCGAAATGCGGAACGAGGTAAACGGGGCGTCCTGACCGGAACAGGACCCCTTCATAGAGAGACTCGATGAAGGTCGCGCTTTCTTCGTCCGGATTGGGTTGGCTGAAAAAAGACAAGTCGCAATGTCTCGCATGAAACGCCATTAGCTGAGGGGCTTTCGTCGCCCCGCATTTCAGGATCTCGCTGACATGTTCGACGCCGGCTTCTTCTGCCTTGGCTTCGAACTTGTCGGTCAATTCCTTTGCCGCCTTGGCAATCGTACGTTTTTCCTGGTCGTTCAGGCTGGAAGGGATCGAGATTCCGAGATAACTCGCAAGCGAGGATTCGAGTGCAAGAGCAATCCCTTTGACCCTGGCACCATGCCGCTTGCCCAGCGAGAGGGCTGCTTTTACCCGCTCGTCGCAGGTTCTTGAGTAATCGAGATGAACCAAAAGTTCACGATAAGGCATTGTTCTATCCTTTGAACCATTCGTGTTTTCTGGTGAAAGTCTTTGGCGATCAGAAGAGCTTGCTGAACCTGGCTGGGTCAAGTGTTATTGCATTCTTTTCAGCTTTTCATGCATGGCGTCCAGTTCTGCCTGCATCTCCGCTATCTTGCGATCCTTGGCATCTTCATCCGGTTCGATATCGCCCGTATGCTGCGAACCTGCACCGGGTACCCAGCCCTGCATCGCCCGATTGAAGAATGCGGCCTGCTTACCCTGCCAGTCTTGCATCGCCTTTATTCCGGCAGACGGGTCGAACGCGCGGCTCTGTAGATCCCCAAGATCGCTCATCACCTTTTCCTGCTGACCCCTGAATGCCTCGAACATTTGAGAAAGAAAAGCGGGCGTCAGAGCATTCGCCTGGTTTTGGTAATGGCGCACAAGATCCATAAGCACATTCATCGGTAATGCTGCGTCGCCCTGGCTCTCCGCGTCGGCGATGATCTGGACCAGATACTGGCGGGTAAGGTCTTCGCCCGATTTCTTGTCCAGGATTTTCACATCCCGTCCCTCGCGAATGTAACGGGCGATATCCTCCAGCGTCACATATTCCTTCGCGCCCGCATCATACAGTTTTCTGCTGGCATAACGCTTGATGATAATGGGATCCTGGTCTTCGCTCATGAAGCCTCCAAAGCCTACGCATTACTAGATTGAATCTTCGCTCGCACTATAGGCCAATCACGGGCAAAAAAAAGAGCGGGCAAAAGCCCGCTCAGGTAACTGCGAGTTGCAGTTGGGAGGAATTCTCTAGCTTAGGCAGCTTTGGCGACTTTTTTGGCAGTGTCGGCCATTTCAGTCTGCATTTCTTTGCCAGCAGCCATCATCAGCTCAACGGTTGCCATTTGCGCGGTCTTTGCTACTTCGGCAAATTTGGCAACGTGCTCGGGAGCAGCCTGTGCCTGGGCCGTAATGACGTCGGTAGCCACTTTCGCGTAGTCAGCCGGCTCGCCCTGCGTCTTGGTGAAGACGGAATATTTGGTCAGGGTGTCTTTCATCCATGCATTGCTTAGTTCTGCGTTTTTCTCAGCGGCATCGAGTGCGATCTTGTTGAATTTCGCGCTGTAGTCAGCTGCGTTCTGCATCATTTCGTTGACAGCTTTCATGTCGCCGAATTTGCCGGCAAACATGTCTTGGAAAAGCTTCGTATAGTCGGGAGTCTTAGTCATTTCTGTAATCCTTTCTACGGCACTTCGGGAGAATGTTTACTGATCAGTGCCTGCTGAAGAAACATATAAATGCTGCGCTGCGGCATTGCAAGGATTTTTTGCCGCAATGCGGCATTTTTTTCCGCAGTGCTTCAGATGGTGCCACGAACGCTATTTTTTCCGGGATGCGACAACGTAAGTGCCTGGGGCCGGAGCAAGCGCGGGGTATTCTTTGGTTCCTGGCTCTCTCGCTTCGA
>JAHEHW010000304.1 GCA_024639745.1 Salaquimonas sp.
TGTTTCAGATGGCGTCATGGAGACGCCCGCGCGACGATCATTACCGCACTCGCCAGCTTTACGGAGGGAAGGGGAAGGTAGTTTCGCCAAATCGAACACGAATGTTTCACGACTTCGTGAAGTAGCCTTGAAACATCAAGCCCGTCTGAAGATGCGCGCTTTGAGGATGGTTTCTATTCGTGGCTTGTGCCCAGCGGATGGTCAGAATTGCCAGCCATCTTCTAGCAATTTTGCGATTTTAGGTGCGAAATAGGTCAGGACACCGTCGCAGCCGGCGCGTTTGAAGCAGAGCATGGCTTCTATGATGGCGCGATCATGATCTAGGAAGCCTTTCTCAACGCCGGCCATGATCATCGAATATTCGCCGGATACCTGATAGGCGAAGGTCGGCAGCTGGAATTCGCTTTTCACCCGATAGACGATATCAAGATAGGGCATTCCCGGCTTGACCATCAGCATGTCCGCAGCCTCGTTGTAGTCAAGTTCTGCTTCCCGCAACGCCTCTGTCCCGTTTGCAGGATCGAGGTAATAGCTTTTCTTGTCTCCCTGCAGCAGATCGCCGGTTGACACCGCCTCCCGATAAGGTCCGTAGAATGCCGACGCGAACTTGGTTGCGTAACTCATGATTGCAACATCCTGATGTCCTGCATCATCCAGAGCATCGCGGATCGCGCCAATTCTACCATCCATCATTTCCGAAGGCGCGATGATATCAGCGCCCGCGTCTGCCTGGATCACGGCTGCCTTGGAGACGAGCTCCGCGGTTTCGTCGTTGAGGATAATGCCGTCTTTCAGGATTCCGTCATGCCCATGGCTGGTGAACGGATCGAGCGCGACATCGGTAATGATGCCAATTTCCGGCACGGCTTTTTTGATTGCGGTAGTTGCTGCATTGATGATGCCATCCGGATCCATGACCGCCGAACCCCTCGCATCACGTTTCTCGATGGGGATGTCCGGAAAGGTTGCAATAGCCGGAATACCCATACTGGCGGCATACTTCGCTGCTTCGACGGCGAGATCGACCGTCAGCCGCTCGACACCCGGCATCGCACCGACGGGCTCTCGGCGGTTATTGCCTTCGATCAGAAAAATCGGCCAGATAAGGTCATTCGCGGTTACTTGTGTTTCGCGGGTCATGCTGCGCGACCAGTCAAAACGGCGATTGCGCCTCATCCGGCGGCCGCCGGTGATTTCATCAATGTTTCTTTTCATTCCGCTGAAATTCCCTTAACGCTCAAGAGCTGTTGCAAAACCGGCGTGTAATCAGCCATGAACGGTTCTGGATTGCAATATTTCGCACTGGTTGGATCGCTTGAAAGGGATAGCATGACCACCGTCCGCAAGACAGAGGATCACAGGGTCGTATTGATCGATCATCTGATTCGGCTGTTGAAAAGGGTGGTTGCCGCCGGATTGTTGTTTTTGGCGTTGATCTACTGGATGCGGATTACCGGCCTTTCCGAAGTTCCCGGTCTGAGATTTGATACCATGCTACCCCACTGGCGCACCGCTGCGGTTCTGATGGCCGTGCTGTTGCCGATAGCGGCTTTGGGTCTCTGGGGCCACTTCACCTGGGGCACGACAAGCTGGCTGATTGCCGCCGTAAGCGAGTTGAGCATTTATCTCGGATGGGTCGGCGATTTCGGTGAAAACGATTTGGTTGTCGCTTTCCATGTAACGGCGATTTCAGTCTACGTGCTGTTGAAGGGTATCCGCCTGATCATCCGCAAATGGATGATGCCCGAGAGCGAGCCTGGCCGTTAAGGTTCTGAAAAGCATGTTTAGAACTGAAACGCCTGGTAACCTCGCATTAAGCGTGAGGCTTAAATAAAATTTGAGATGAACTGTGTAGGTTCTCCCATGACGAGCAGGGAAGCATAATTCCGCCGTATAAAAAAGAGAGGCTACAAATGAACAGTTCAGTGGGGTTGGTCGGTAAGGCCATCGAACCGGAAGAAACCGGAGACATCAAACATTCTTACCTGGAGGCCTTGACGCTTGTTGAGCGTCTGCACCGTCGTTTGCTTGACGTTATCAAGGACGAATTCGACCGCCAGGGCCGTAGCGACATCAATGCGGTTCAGGCGCTCCTGCTTCACAATATCGGCGATTCCGACTTGACGGCAGGCGAACTGAGAACCCGTGGCTACTACCTGGGCTCTAATGTCTCCTACAATCTGAAAAAACTCGTCGACCAAGGCTTGCTGCATCACGAGAAGTCACGTATCGACCGTCGCTCGGTACGTGTACGCCTGACCGACAAGGGCCGCGAGGTCGCGGACGTCGTGGATGGCCTGTATAAGCGCCATATCGGTTCCATCGAGAAAGTGGGCGGACTGGCCGTTAATGACTTTGCCCGTATGAACAAATCGCTCCAGCGGCTCGAGCGTTTCTGGACCGACCAGATTCTCTATCGCCTCTGAATGCTGCGCCGCCGTAGGCGGCTGTGCATTGTACAAAGAAACCCTGCCGGTCTGACTGGCAGGGTTTTTTTGTTTTCTTGAGGTATTCCTGAGTTCACGAAAATGTGCACCGTTGAATATTGGCGCGCTGACATTTCTTGGCCACAAAGGGATGGCAGCAGACACGGCAATCCTAAGCATGTGCGCTTGTTAATCTTTCGTTAACCGTAGCGACCTAGGCATGAAAGTCAGGCCAAAATCATCCTATTGCGATTTCAATATGCTATTGGCGTTGCATTGAAGGTCGCCTGACCCAACTTGTGCTATAATAAAAATAGTAAATTTGGACATTGAATCGGCAGGAACTGGACAAAGCGGAATGAAGAGAAGAACTTTTCTATCGGGCGCGGCTTCGCTTATGGCGTCCAGTGGTTTGGTTGCCGGAACAGAATTGGCGCGAGCCGAAAACGCGATTGACCGCTTGCTTCGCAGTCGTGACCGGGGCCAGTGGAAAGATCAGTTCGACGCTCAGCAGGGCGAAGCGGCGGTTCATGCCTCGAAACAGCCGATATTCTCCGCTCAGACCCCGCAACTGGTTGAAAGAGCCATCGACGATTATCGACAGATCGTCGTCAATGGCGGTTGGCCGGTCGTTCCTGCCAATGAGAAACTGGAACTTGGCAAGAGCTCGAGCAATGTCCCGATTCTGAGGAAGCGGCTGATCATATCAGGTGACCTTCCACGGAGCGCGGCCGGATCGCCGGTATTCGATTCCTGGGTCAAGGCGGGTGTCCAGCGCTTTCAGGAGCGCCACGGCCTTCCCGCAGACGGCATCGCCGGCCGTTATACGTATGCAGCGATGAACGTTTCGGCATCGATCAGGCTCGGACAACTTGAAACCAATCTCGTGCGTTTGCGCTCGATGTCCGGTTATCTCGG
>JAHEHW010000305.1 GCA_024639745.1 Salaquimonas sp.
GAATTGACCAGTCCCGCGGAGACAATCAGGACCAGCGCGACGATGAGCGTTGCCGGATGTCCGAAACCGGCAAATGCTTCCTCCGGCGATACGAGGCCAATCAACATTGCCACCACCAGCGCTCCGAACGCAACGAGATCATAGCGCCACCTGCCCCAAATCAGCAGGAGAAAGACAACGGCAAAAAGCGAAAAAAGTTGCATCTGGTCACCGGTCATAGGGGGAATTCAATGCCGGTTTGCCGGGCTTTATGCAAGGCCGATCCGCTATTTTCCAAGCTCCTGGAACCTGATGGCGGCGACTCGACCTCTATCACCGGTCAAACAAAAAACGGCGCAGGAACGTTCCTGCGCCGTGAAAGCTTTTGTTGCTGGAATCCGGTTGTCAGCCGACGATCTCGTTTCCGCCGAACCAGAATGCGATTTCTTCGGCCGCCGTTCCAGGCGCATCGGAACCGTGAACCGAGTTCTCGCCGATCGATTCCGCGTAGAGTTTGCGGATCGTGCCATCGGCTGCGTCGGCCGGGTTGGTGGCACCCATGATTTCGCGGTTTTTAGCGATAGCATTTTCACCTTCGAGAACCTGAACGACGGTCGGACCCGAGCACATGAATTCGGTCAACTCGCCAAAGAAAGGACGCTCTTTGTGAACCGCGTAGAATTGTTCGGCCTGCCGGCGGCTCATCCACACGCGCTTGGAAGCGACGACTCGAAGACCGTTATCTTCGAACATCTTGATGATCGCACCAGTGAGGTTGCGCTTGGTTGCATCCGGTTTGATCATGGAAAACGTACGTTCAATCGCCATTTCATCCACCTTTTAGGACTGAATTGAAGAAAAAGTCGGCGCCTCTATAGCCGCCCCTTGCCGCGAAGCCAAGAGGCGATTACACCGATGCGACAAGTCCGGATATCTTTTCAAGCAGCCACTTCGGAAACGCTGCGCCCCTGTCCGCCGTAAAGGTTGAGCATCCGCCCGATCCATTCGGACACCAGCCCTTCATTCTCCATCATCTGCAAGCCCGAGACGATACGCAGCCATTGAAACCCGCCAATGGCGACGAAGTCGGCGAATCCAGGCGCCTCTCCGCACACATAGGGAGCCCGCTTCAAGGATAGGTTCATTGGGGCTAGGACCTGTTTCAGCTACGGCAATAGGGTAACGCGGTCAGCGATAACTGCTTCAAGTTTCTTGCCCATCCGCTTCTCGCGAGATTGGCGGAAATAGGCCTGATCCTTTTTACCGAGCATGCCGTGGATATCGACAAGGGCCCATTGCTCAATCCAAAGCATCAGCTGGGTTTGCGACCAGCTTTCTACGAAGCGCGTCAAAGGAATAGCATGAGGACCATCCAGCAACCGGTTTCCCGGTGCACCGTAGGTTTCGTCCAGGTATTCAGCGATAGCGAAAGACGGGTTTTCCAGCAATGCGGACTGAAGGTCTCGCCGCATCGTGGCCAACGAGTACATAGAGCTTTATGGTCATTTTCGTCATCCAATCGGAACAGAGAGAGTGCGTTCGTCCCTAAGGTATCGGCGCAGCCATGCATGGCAAGCGGCTTGCCGACCGTACCCGCAATCGGGGTCAGGGCTTGCGTGGTACGATGCGGTCAGCCATAGAGCTCCCCATGATCACGATCAATGATATGACCTTCAGAATGATGGGGCGAACGCTTTTCGAACAAGCGGGCGTTACCGTCGATACCGGCTCGAAAGCCGGGCTTATCGGTCGCAACGGCGCTGGAAAGACAACGTTGTTCAAGCTGATCACCGGTGACCTCGAACCGGAAAGCGGCAGCATCCGATTGCCAAAGGGTATTCGCATCGGACAGGTGGCGCAGGAGGCGCCGGGAACAGAAGCAACGCTGATTGAGACCGTGCTTGCCGCGGACACCGAGCGCGAAGACCTGCTGCAAGAGGCGGAAACGGCAAGCGATCCGTCCCGCATCGCCGATATCCACATGCGTCTGTCGGATATCGACGCACATTCGGCAGGAGCACGCGCAGCCTCCATTCTTGCAGGTCTCGGCTTCGATCAGAAATCTCAGCAAAAACCCTGCTCGACCTTTTCCGGCGGCTGGCGGATGCGGGTCGCGCTTGCTGCCGTGCTTTTTTCCGAGCCCGACCTTCTGCTGCTCGACGAACCGACGAACTATCTCGATCTGGAAGGCACCCTATGGCTTGAGAACTATATCGCGCGGTATCGGCACACAGTCATCATCATCAGTCACGACCGCGACCTGCTCAATAAGGCGTGCAATTCGATCGTCCACCTGGAGCATCGCAATCTCACCTTCTATCGCGGGAACTACGACACGTTCGAGCGGGCGCGGGCCGAGAAGATTGCGCTCCAGGCAAAAGCTGTCGAGAAACAGGTAGCCAGACGCAAGCATATGGAAGCCTTCGTTCATCGCTTCCGCGCCAAGGCTTCCAAGGCACGGCAGGCGCAAAGCCGGATCAAGGCGCTCGAAAAAATGCAGGAGATTGTGATTGCCGTCGATGAGCGGGTTTCGCCAATCACCTTTTCAGATCCCGAAAAAGCGGTCTCTTCGCCGATTATCAATCTTGAAGGGGTTTCGGTCGGCTATTCGCCCGACAAACCGGTGTTGAAGCGGCTGAATTTACGCCTGGACGCCGATGACCGGATCGCGCTCCTCGGTGCCAACGGCAACGGCAAATCGACCTTCGCAAAACTTATTGCCGGAAGGCTCGATCCAATACAGGGCACGGTTACCCGCGCTTACAAGCTGAAGATCGCGATCTTCGCGCAGCATCAACTCGATGATCTCGTTCCCGAACAAAGCGCCTATGAGCACCTTCGCAAGCTCATGCCCGGTCAGCCTGAAGCCAAGGTGCGGGGACGTGTTGCCCATATGGGGCTCTCCTCGGAAAAGATGGATACCCCGGCGGGAGCCCTATCCGGAGGAGAGCGTGCCAGGCTCCTGCTCGGGCTTGTCACGTTCGACGGGCCGCATCTCCTGATCCTCGACGAGCCGACCAACCATCTCGATATTGACAGCCGCGAGGAACTGATCATGGCGCTTAATGCTTACCGGGGGGCCGTGATCGTGATCTCACACGACCGGCATCTGGTAGAAGCCAGCGCCGAACGGCTTTGGCTGGTCAAAAACGCTACCGTCGTGCCTTATGACGGCGATATGGAAGATTACAAGCGGCTGATCCTGAAGGGATCGGATGCGCCGGAAAAATCAAAACCGAAATCGAAGCCGCAATTGCCGGCAGGAGAGACTGTCGAAGCCGGCTGTAAGCTGAACGTCAAGGAAGCGCGCAAACGGATTCGCCAGCTTGAAGGCATCATGGAAAAAGCCGAGGAGGCGATTATCA
>JAHEHW010000306.1 GCA_024639745.1 Salaquimonas sp.
TATCGATCTCGTTATCCGCGAGCAGGCGGCGCAGGGCTTCCTTGTTCTTGGGATAGGTCACGCCGCTGCGCCAGAGATTGTCCTGCATACGATCGAGCGCTGCAAATAGCGGCGCGGCGATAGATTCGAACTCCTCTTCGATCACCGACTCCTGCAGCACCGATGGGTCGTCCACGGTCTCGATCAAGGCCTGTTTCAGGAAAGACGACCCGATGAAATCCGGCGGAGCAGGATAGGTGAACCGGCCTGGGTTCCTCTCAGTCCATTCCACCAGTTCTGCAAATGAATCCGGCATTTCCAGATCGCGCGCCGTGTCGTGAAAAAAGACCATTTTCGCCATGCCCCAGGGCGATTCCTGTCCCTCGGTCGGCTCGGTAAAGTCCGTCTGAATGGTCGGCTTGTTCTCCCAGTCGACGTATCGCCAGTTCGGTAATTTCTCTGCCCAGCCTTCCGCGAGCAGCAGGGTCTGTTTCTTCAGATTTACGAAATTTTCGCCGTTGATCCAGATGAGATCGATAGCCCCATCCTGATCGATGCCAGCTGCCTTCGCGGCGATGACTGCCGAAACCGCGTTCGCCGTATCATCCAGTTTGACGTGATTGACCGTAACGCCGTAGCGTTCTTGAACAGTGTCCGCAGCCCACCGGATGTAGTCGTTGATGTTCTGGGCGCCGCCCCATGCATTGAAGTAGACCGTCTGCCCCCGAGCGGCGCCCTCGACGGAGTCCCAATCGGAAACATCAAGCGACCAAGCAGGCTGAGCTATGCCGGCTAGCGCCAATGCGAGACCGGGTACAAACAATTTGGCCAACCAGTTCCTGATCATCGCATCGAGCTCCCGTTCCACTTCGATTTTTCACATCCGACCTCGGGGTTACGGTCTCCGGTCGCTAACGGCAAAACACGGATATGTGAGCGTTAGGCGGACATATCGACGGCAACCCGGCCACGGACCTTGCCTTCAATAATCGATTTCGCTGTCGGGATGATATCGTCGAAGCCGATCACGGTGGTGATCTTTTCGAGCTTTTCTACATCGAGATCGGAAGCAATGCGCTCCCATGCCTCGACCCGTTTTTCCTTTGGCTGCATGACCGAGTCGATCCCAAGCAGCGAAATTCCCCGCAGAATGAAGGGCATCACGGTTGCCGGCAGATCGAAACCCTGTGCCAGACCGCAAGCTGTAACCGCGCCGCCATAGCTTGTCTGGGCGAGCACATTGGCCAGCGTATGGCTGCCGACGGCATCGACACCGCCGATCCAGCGCTCCTTGCCAAGGGGACGGCCCGGCTCGGACAGTTCCTTGCGGTCGATGATTTCCGACGCACCGAGGTCTTTGAGAAAATCGCTCTCTTCCGGGCGACCGGTAGACGCGATGACGTGGTATCCCAGCTTGGCGAGAATCGCGATAGCAACCGAGCCAACGCCGCCATTGGCCCCTGTCACGACAATCGGGCCGCTCGAGGGTTCGATGCCCGCCTTTTCAAGCGCCATTATCGAAAGCATGGCTGTGTAACCGGCGGTCCCCACGCCCATCGCCTGAACCGGTGTGATGTCCTTCGGCATGGGGATCAGCCAGTTTGCAGACAAACGCGCCTTGCCGGCATAGGCGCCCCAATGCGTTTCACCGACGCCGAAACCGTTCAACAGCACCTGATCGCCTTCCGCGAAAGTTGGGCTATCGGATTTCAGAACCGTGCCGACGAGGTCGATGCCGGGCACCATGGGCCAGTGACGAACGACAGGGCTCTTACCCGTGATCGCCAATCCATCCTTGTAATTGACCGTGGTCGCATCTACCCGAACGGTAACGTCTCCGTCCATCAGATCGTCTTCGGTCACTTCGACAACGTCGACGCTCTGCTTTTTGTCTTCGTCGCGCGAAACGAGAATCGCTTTGAATGGATCGTCCATAATCTCTCCCGGGAAATGCTATTTTTCACTTTCAGATTGCCTGGCCCCACCTTTCATGCCGGTCACCAGTTCGTCAAGTATGATGGCGGCGGCGCCAACAGTGATGCAGGCATCGGCGAGATTGAAGATTGCAAACGACCAGTCGCCGACGTGAAAAAGGATGTAATCGACCACATGACCCAGAAAAGCGCGGTCTACCAGATTACCGATTGCTCCGCCAATGACCATGGAAAATCCCAGTTGGGCAAGCCAGCGCGTTCGCGGCGTGTTCTTCCAGAGCCACATCACGAACAGCGTGATGAGGAAGGTGAAGACCATCAGTGACCAGTCGTCCATGAAGGAAAGAAACGAAAACGCGATCCCTTCGTTCCAGGTCCGATATAGCGCCAGAAACGGCAAGACGGGCAGTGGATCCTGAAAGCCGAGCGAAGTCTCGACCCAGTTCTTGATCGCCTGGTCGAGCGCAATTATCGTGGCGGCGATCACGACGCCGGCCCGCCGCCTGATCATGATCCGTTTCGCCATCTTCAGCCCTCGCCCATTTCCAGAAAACCCCGGCGCATCTCGAATAATGTGACCCCGGTTGCGACCGCGAGATTGAGCGAATCCGCCCTGCCCGCCATCGGGATCAGGAGAAGATCGTCGCATACTCCGGCGAGCTTGTCAGTCAGTCCCTGCTGTTCATTGCCCATCATCAAGAATACCGGACCAGCGCTCCAGTCTATGCTGCGGTAGTCGACAGCCCCTTCCAGATGGGTTCCGGCAACCCGAGCGGGTATAGCCGACCTCGCGTCTATCAGATCCGCTTCGCTGCACCGCCCCAGCGCGATATTGAAGATCGACCCCATGCTGGCACGCGTCGCCTCCAGGGAAAAAGGGTCGGTCGTCTCCCCGATGAGGAGAATGCCCTTTGCGCCAACAGCATCTGCGGTTCGGATGATTGTACCGAGATTTCCGGGATCGCGCACCCGATCAAGACCGAGGATAATATCGCCGGGTCCGGTCAATCGCAAAAAGAGGTCCGCCGGTTCAGTCCATGCCTGCTCGAACACACCAATTACGGTTTGTGGATTGTCGCGCCGGGAAATCGCGCCGAGAACCTTCTCGTTAACTTCCAGAATATCGGCGCCAAGCGCCCGGGCCTTCGCGGCGACTTGTTGCACATTCTCATTCGTTGCGGCGCTCTTGGCGTGAATGAAGGTACGGATGCGCCATCCATTAAGGACGGCGTCGGTTACCAGCTTCATGCCTTCTGCCAGAAACAGCCCTTCCTCGTCGCGATATTTCTTCATCGACAGAGCGCGTATCGATTTGATCACCGGATTGGCGGTGGAAGTGATTTCCTTGACGTGGCCGGGGCGAATGTCGCGGTTTTGATCATTCTCGGATTTCATTCGGCGATCC
>JAHEHW010000307.1 GCA_024639745.1 Salaquimonas sp.
AAGAAAAAATTGGTCAACTTAGTTTACCAAAAGCTGCGTGTGATTGAAATGGCACGCTGGCGATCCATCATCTGACCATTGAAATTGGCCTCTATACACAACTGCAGCGCGCCTTATACTTTCGTATAAAGTCATTTGCAAAGAAGCAAAAGCAATGAAATCTGCAACGAAGAACAGAAGTCGTCAGGAAAAGCCTGAAAGTCTCCCCGATTTCCGCCGGCACATGCAGCATTCTGCTGCGGTTGGGGAAATTCACTCCCGTCCTTTCCCGGACTTTCCAGTCAACCGGGTCATTATCCATTACGCCTTCATGTCGGAAGGCGGAACATCGGTTGCGAATGCGGTTTTGGCTGAATTGTGCAAGCGGCGCGGCCAGCCGATACCATCGAGCGATATCCGCTATCACCAGATCGCCTGGAACAACGGTACCCTGCGTTGGGAGGGTCACAGTGAATTCTCGACCTTCACCTTCGACGCGCCGGCGCCGCGAACCTTCTTGGGCATGGTCGATAACCATCCCTTCGGTTCAGGTTTCGCCCCGCCCGGTGCCGTTATCGCGGCGTCGAGACTCGAGATCCGCTCGCTCAATCAGACCAACCGCAAATTGTTGAAGAAGTTCGATCAGGAAAGTCTTACCGTGACCGTTCTTGAGGACGGAAAGTCTCTGCTCGCGACCGATTTCCGGCAGGATGTCGATGGTCTGACGGTGTTCCTTTTGCTCGAAGCCGATCTCAGCCATGCGCTAATCGGATCCTATGCAAAGACGGTGCTGGAGCTCGATACCTATCGAACGCTGACCATGCTTGGCCTCCCGCTGGCGCGAAGCCTCTCCGGCAAGCTTGGCAGCATGGAAGTGGAGCTTTCCCGATTAACCTCGGCGATGAAGGAAGCTTCGCCGGATAAAAGTGAGGAATTGCTTTCGAAGATCAACAATATAGCGGCGGAACTGGAATCGGATGCTGCTGCCAGCCTGTTCAGGTTCGGCGCCAGCCGTGCTTACGGCAGCATCGTATCGGACAGGATCGCGACGCTCGGAAACCTTGCCGAGCCAGGTTACCTGGCGATCGGCAGTTATCTTAACCGAAGCGTGCCACCGGCCTTGCGGACCTGTGCCTCGGTCGAGGACCGGCAGGAAAACCTGTCCCGGAAACTTGCGCGGATAGCAAACCTGCTGCGAACCCGAGTCGAAATCGAGATCGAGAGTCAGAATCGCAACCTGCTCGACTCCATGAACAAACGTACCCAAATGCAATTGCGGTTGCAGCAGACCGTCGAGGGACTGTCGGTTGCTGCGGTATCCTATTACGTAGTCGGTCTTTTCTATTATCTCGCCCAGGCTGCCGAGCCGTTGCTGCCTTTTGGAATCTCGCCGAAAGCGGCTGCCGGAATAGCGGTCCCTATCGTCATACTCGGAATTTGGATGCTGGTGCGACGGATACGAAAGCGCACTGTCGGCTAGGACCCGTTGGCGACGGTCCAGAGTTCGTGGCTCAGCCAGATGGGCAAATGTTGAACGGCTTTGACTTGGTTTAGAACAATTGGTAAAATAATTTTACCAATTTCAGATTATTGCGGAGGAGCGCCAGATGTCTGCGATCGAAATGCCCAAGCCGGATGCGGCAGTCATGGCGCGAAAGGCTGAGATTATCCGCGAATTGGAAGCCGCGATCGGCAGTAATGGCGTCATTCACGAACCCGCTGAAACGCTCGCCTATGAGTGCGATGCGCTGACGGCTTACAAATGTCCGCCTCTTGTCGTGTGTCTGCCGGCGACAACTGAAGAAGTCGCGGCCATCATGCGGATCTGTAGTCGATACAATTTACCGGTTGTGCCGCGCGGGGCGGGGACCTCGCTTGCCGGTGGCGCGCTGCCGACTGCTGACTCCGTCGTCATTGGTGTGGCGCGTATGAACCGCGTGCTCGAAGCCGACTACGATAACCGTTTTGTGCGGGTGCAAACTGGCATCACGAATCTCGCCGTCAGCGCCAATGTTGCTGAAAATAATTTTTTCTACGCGCCTGACCCATCGAGCCAGTTGGCATGCGCTATCGCAGGCAATATCGCGATGAACTCCGGCGGCGCCCATTGCCTCAAATATGGCGTTACGACCAACAATCTTCTCGGCGTGCGCATGGTCACCGTGGACGGTGAAATCATAGAAATCGGAGGCAGTCATCTTGATGCCGGCGGTTATGATCTCTTGGGCGTTATCTGCGGCTCCGAGGGCCAGTTCGGCATTGTGACGGAGGCGGTTCTCAAAATCCTACCGAAGCCGGAAGGCGCCCGGCCGATCCTCCTCGGTTTCAACCAGAACGAAGTAGCGGGCGCATGCGTTTCCGACATCATCAAGGCCGGCGTGCTCCCGGTGGCCATGGAATTCATGGACAAACCGGCGATCATTGCCTGTGAAAATTTTGCGCGGGCAGGTTATCCCACCGATGTCGAAGCGCTGCTTATCGTCGAAGTTGAGGGCTCCGAGCCTGAAATTGCCGAGCAGCTTGAAAAAATCAAGGCAATCGCTCAGCGCCATGATCCCGAGGTCATGCGCGAGAGCAACTCGGCACTGCAATCGGATCTGATCTGGAAGGGGCGCAAAGCCGCCTTCGGTGCCATGGGCCAGATCGCCGATTACATGTGCATGGACGGCACGATACCGACATCGCAATTGCCGCACGTTCTCAAACGCATGCAGGAGATGTCGAAGGAATACGGACTTGGCGTTGCGAATGTCTTCCACGCTGGCGACGGCAATCTTCACCCGTTGATATTGTTCGATGCCAACAAGCCCGGCGATCTCGAGAAATGCGAAGCGTTCGGTTCGGATATCCTGAAGCTTTGTGTCGAGGTCGGCGGTTGCCTGACCGGTGAACATGGGGTCGGGATCGAGAAACGAGATCTCATGACCCATCAGTTCAACGAGGTGGATCTGGAAATGCAGATGCGGGTCAAGGATGTCTTCGATCCGAATTGGATCTTGAACCCGGCAAAAGTCTTCCCGATGGCGGTCAGCCACACCCGCCGGACCGGCAATGAAAAACGGGCGGCCTGAGCGATGACGGACCTTCAGGCCCCACGCACCGAGGAAGAATTGGCGGAAGTCGTAAAGGGTGCGGTCGAAACCCGCTCGCCGCTGTCGATCGAAGGCGGTTCTACCCGTCCGGTCGGAAACGCGGTCAGCGCCTCCAAGAAAATCACGACCCGCGATGTCGCTGGCATCACGCTTTATGAGCCTGGCGCCCTGACGATTATTACCAAGGCCGGAACGCCGCTTGAAGAAATTACCGAAGTGCTTGGCGCGGAAAACCAG
>JAHEHW010000308.1 GCA_024639745.1 Salaquimonas sp.
CGCGTTTCTAACGGATGCGTCCTGTGCGATCTTGTCGACATCCTCTTCATTCAGGTCGTAGGTGCGGGTGCTCACGTAGAAGAGACGGTAATAATTCGGCATTCCTTCGAAAAACTCCTAGCACGATTAAGTTGGCCTCTATTAACAGGTCAGCACCGATCCGCGTTAAAGTTTGACATACTGGAACTGTGAAAAATGTCTAGATGCTCGCCTTCGTCCGGAGTGCGGGAAGCTGTGTATTTCTTAATTCGGACTGCTGCAGGAAACACGCTGAAAACCAGGCGATATCAGGCACGTCGAAACGGCGCATGGTCCGCGAGAATTTCCTTTTCCATCTCGACATGCCGCCGTTCTGTCTCCAGATAATCGGCGATTGCGGATCGGAAAGACGGGTTGGCGACGTAGTGCGCTGAATAGGTTGTCTCGGGAACATAGCCTCGCGCGAGCTTATGTTCGCCCTGTGCGCCCGCTTCAACCCGTGCCAGCTTGTTTTCGATCGCGAATTCAATCGCTTGATAATAGCATACTTCAAAATGCAGGCAGGGAATGTCTTCTACCGCGCCCCAATGCCGCCCGAACAAACAATCATCCTCGATGAAATTGATCGCTCCCGCGATATATCGCCCGTCACGCTTTGCCATCACCAGCAATATCCGATCCGCCATACGCTCGCCGATCAGCGAATAAAATGAGCGCGTCAGATACGGGCGTCCCCATTTCCGAGAACCGGTATCCATGTAGAAATGAAAGAAGTCGTCCCAGACAGCCTCCGTCAGATCGCCTCCGGTCAGCCATTCGATCGTGATGCCGTTATCCTTGAGTGCGGTGCGCCGTTCCTTGCGGATATTTTTCCGTTTTCGCGAGGCAAGCGAGTCTAGAAAATCGTCAAAGCCGGCATAATCGCGATTATGCCAGTGAAATTGCCGGTCCGTGCGCAAAAGCAGTCCGGAATCGCTGGCAAGCTCCCATTCTTCCTTGGGCATGAAGGTTATATGAGCCGATGAGGCTTCGCGCATATCGGTAAGCTGAGCGAGCCCGTGCAGAAGAGCCTGCTTCAACGGAGCGGCGCCTTCCTGGCTACCCGTAAGAAGGCGTGGTCCGGTCGCTGGCGTAAATGGAACGGAGCACTGCAATTTCGGGTAATAGTCTCCGCCAGCCCGATGAAAGGCATCCGCCCACCCGTAATCGAAAACATACTCGCCTTGACTGTGGTTCTTTAGATAACAGGGCAAGGCGGCCACAGTCTCTCCCTTGCCGGTCTCAAGCACCAGGTGCTGACCAAGCCATCCAGTTTCCGCTATCGCGGAGCCGCTGTCTTCAAGCGCTGAAAGAAACGCATGGCTGACAAAAGGATTGTCTTCCAATGTACCGTCCGGACGTATGACGCGCGCCAGCCTGTCCCAGTCACCGGCATCTATTTCGCCGAGTGAAGATAGTACGCATATACGGAATTCTTCTGCATCGCTCATGCCGGCTTATTTAGGGTTTACTTTGCAAAGTCCAAAGCGTGCGGTGCTTTGTCAGGGACGAAAACCTTCAAAGGTGATCTGGTCGGCAAACCGGTCGCTATAGGCCTTTTCCTCCTCGCTCCTCACCGTCCATGTGATCACCGGCCGGTTGCTGCCGCGAAATTCTCCGACGAAGCGAGTTGGCAGGTCGTGCAGATTGTAGGAAACGAAATCCGGATCGAAGGCCGTCACCGCCTCCATATGTGTTTCGTGAAATTCATCACCGCCTTCGGCCGTCAGTCCGACTGGAACGGCAGCTTCCAGCAGTCGGGCATCGGCCAGCAGCCAGTGGTTGAAAGACATGATCGCAACCGACCCATTATAGGTTTCCAGCGTTTTCAAGACCGCCGATACGAAGCCTTCGTCCTCGCCATAAATTCCTTTCAACTCCAGAACGAGACCAACATTTCCATCAATTGTTTCAAGTAGTTGAGCGAGGCTGGGAATGCCGTCTTCGCTCGTTCCGACCCGAAGCCGCGCGAGTTCCTCTGCCGTCCCCGCACGGACGTTTCCGCTTTCGCTGGTTACCCGATCAAGTGTCTGATCGTGAAAAACAACTGGCACGCCATCCGCAGAGAACTGCAAATCGACCTCGATTGAATACTTCTCCTCCAGCGCTGCTCTGGCTGCTGTTAGCGTATTTTCAAAGACGGCGTTTCCGCCATCGTGTAGTCCGCGGTGAGCGATTGGCCGGCTCACCAGCCAGTTGAGATCGTGCATTGCCTGACTCCAAGCGAAAACAGTACCACTTTAATTTGTGACCGCTAATTGCGGCAACTCTGGTTCAATAAACAGATTGTCGCAAACACATTTTTATCCCATGCTTGACTTATGGAAAATGCCAGCGGAATTCGATCAAGGATGCATAACTCCATGAAACAGGCATTGTCTGCCGGAATGAAATGGCGAGCGACAGGGGTCGCGATAACCCTTTTGATCGGCCTTGGCGCAGCCTACGAAAGCAAGGCTGCCGGGTTCGAGATATTGAGGCCGCACCGGGCCGTTTACGAGATCAAACTGAAACAGGCAACGGAGCGATCGGGGATCGAATCGATGTCCGGGCGGATCGTCTACGAGATGGCAGGAAACGAATGCGACGGTATTTCGGTCCGCTATCGTTTTGTGTCGAGAGTAAACGCCAATGGCGAGATATTCACGACAGACCAGCAAACCTCATCTTTCGAAAGTCCTGATGGCGGTGAATATACGTTTCTGACGAAGAATTTCGTCAACGAGCAACTCGACCGAACGATCAAGGGCGTAGCGCGCAAGCAAAGCGACTCGCTGCTCGTCGAACTCGACCAACCTGAGGAATACAGGTTCGAACTGCCCAATGCGAATTTCATTTCCACCCATCTGGTTGAAGTGATCGAACGCGCCCGCGAAGGACGACCGTTCTTCAAAATGCGTATTTTCGATGGTGGGGATGGCGGCGACCAGACGCTTACGACGAGCAATGTGATAGGGCCGTCGGAGGTTGTCGAAGATCGCTTTACCGGCGAGACGGAAAAGGCGATCGATCCGCTCAAAGCCGAACCGGGATGGCCTGTAACAATCGGTTATTTCAAGGATAGTCTGACCGATTCGACCGAGGCGATGCCGATCTACGAAGTGTCTTTCATCCTGTATGAGGGAGGCGTTTCACGCCGTCTGACGATGAATTATCCGGATTATTCCCTGACCGGCACCCTCGTCGATCTCGAATATCTGGATCAGGCCGCCTGCACGATCGAGAATTGATTGACCGCTGAAGCAATTTCGGTTGTTTCGGACATTCAGCGCCGTGAGGTGTTGAAC
>JAHEHW010000309.1 GCA_024639745.1 Salaquimonas sp.
TAACGGCTCTGCAGGTCCGGCAATAGGAAATCAGGCGATACCGCGAAAGTCTGCTCAACCCTTCAGCATGATATCCATGTTCTGAACGGCAGCGCCGGATGCGCCTTTGCCGAGATTGTCGAGCGACGCGACCAGATTTACCATGCCGGTTCCTGCTGTGCCGCAGACGTAAAGCTTCATGCGGTCGGTGTCCCGCATCTCCTCAGGGTCCAGCCGGACATGCCCCGCCACCTCCTTCAGTCGAACGACCTCGACGACATCCTGACCCTGGTAATGCTCTTCGAGTATATGGTGTATCGAAGCAAGCGTGGCGTCGTTCAGAAGACCCACATGCAGGGGAACATTGACCAGCATTCCCTGCGCGAACCTACCGACATTAGGCGTGAAAATGGGGTCGCGCGTAAGCCCCGCGCGGCTCACGATCTCAGGCACATGTTTATGTTTGAGCGTCAGCGCGTAGAGGAAATGGTTCGACGCGATGTGATCCTCCGCGTCGGGGTTTTCCATCTGCGCGATCAGGTTGCGGCCGCCGCCGGTATAGCCCGAAACGGCATTGATTGTCACGGGATAATCGGTCGGCAAAGTCCCGGCTATCACCAGCGGGCGCAATAGCGCGATCGCACCGGTGGAATAACAGCCTGGATTGGAAACGAACCGGGCCTTCGCGATTTTATCACGGTTGCCCGGCTCCATTTCCGCAAAGCCGAAAACCCATTCCGGGTCTGACCGAAATGCCGTTGAGGCGTCAATGACACGCGTGGTTTCTCTGCCTGCATCCTCCAGCATCTTGACCGCTTCGCGGCTCGCATCGTCGGGCAGGCAAAGCATTACCAGATCGGCGTCATTCAAAAGCGCTGCGCGAGCCTCCGGGTTGCGCCGTTCGGAATGGGGTAGGGACAAAAGATCGAGATCGCCCCGCTTGCCCAAACGGTCGCGGATTTTCAGCCCGGTAGTACCGTGTTCACCGTCAATAAAAATCTTTGGAGTGGCCATTTCGCCTTCCATATAGAGTTTGTTTTCAATTGCTTGGCTTACTTGGCGGAGTCTGAATCGAAACTTTAAGACCTTGATTCAGTCTTTGAGCAGACCCTCTAATCGCCAAGCAAACGTTCGGCGCGAATACCTAGCATGTAAAGGGCTATTGTTGATGCTGCAATGGCCGTCATGTCAGCATGATCGTAGGCCGGAGCGACCTCGACGACATCGGATCCCTTGATATCCAGACTGCCGAGCTTGCGGATGACCGAGAGCATCTTTGCCGAGGAAGGGCCGCCTGCGACAGGAGTCCCGGTACCAGGAGCGGAAGCGACATCCAGACAATCGATGTCGAAGGTCAGATAGCAAGGCATATTGCCGACCCGTTGCTTGATCTGGTCGGCGACCTCTTCCGAAGACATTTCTTCTAGTTCGTCGCCATAGATGATCTCGATGCCGAAGTCTTCCGGCGCATGCGTCCGGATGCCTATCTGGATTGAGCGATCTGGATCGATAATGCCTTCGCGGACCGCCCGGGTGACGAAATTGCCATGACTGATTTCCTCGCCATCATCTGCCCACGTGTCCTGGTGGGCGTCGAATTGGATAAGGGCGAGCGGCCCATACTTTTCTGCATGGGCCTTCAACAATGGCCAGGTCACGAAATGGTCCCCGCCGAGCGAAAGCAGATAGGCCCCGTTTGCAATGAGTTCCGCGGCCTCCGTTTCGATTCGTTCGGGATTTTCCCAGACCCGGCTATAAGCCAGCTGGCAATCGCCGTAGTCGGCAACGGCCAGATTCTTGAACAGATCGAGATTGAAGGGGTATTGCGGATCATTGTCGAAGATCGCCGAAGCCCGGCGCACCGCCTGAGGTCCGAAGCGCGCGCCGCTTCGGTTGGTGACGGAGGTGTCGAGCGGAATACCCCATACGACGACGTCCGCGCCGGTGATGTCCTTGGTATATTTCCGCCGCATGAACGACATCACACCGGAAAAGGTGTTGTCCCTGGCCTTGCCATAAAGACTGTCAGCCGTAATCGCGTAGTCCGCGTTTGCTTTTGAAGCCATTAAGTTTGCCGCCTCAAGGTATCAGAACCGTCTGGCCCGTAGTCTTTCTGCTCTCAAGCACATCCTGAGCCTGTTTCAGGTTTGAAAGCTCAAAGCGCTGGTTGATCTGGATCTTGACGTCCTTGTCCTTGATCACCTTAAAGAGCTGGCGCGCGCGCTTCTCCAACTCCTTGCGCTCGGCGATATAGTGAAAAAGCATAGGTCTCGTCGCGAAAAGCGAACCGTTCGCCGCGAGATCCGCAAGCTTGAAATCCTCTATGATGCCGGACGACTGGCCAAATGAGACGAACGTACCAAACTGGCTCAGGCATTTCAGGGAGCCCGGATAAGTGGATTTCCCGACGGAGTCATACACCGCTGCAACGCCTTGGCCCTTGGTGATTTTCCGGATTTCATCGACGAAATCCTGCTTGGTGTAGTCGATCACCTTTGAGAAACCGTTCCGCCGCGCTAGCGCGCATTTTTCCTTGCTGCCGGCCGTGCCGATTGCTGTCACGCCTTTGGCTTTGAGCCATTGGCCCAGGATCAGGCCAACCCCGCCCGCCGCAGCGTGCACGAGCACGGTATCGCCGGCTTTTGCCTTGTAGCAGTCATGGATCAGGTATTGGGCCGTCAAACCCTTGAGCATGGCCGCAGCGGCAGTTTCATCATCGACTCCGGATGGAACCTTCACCAGCCGGTCCGCCGCGATGACGCGATGGCTGGTATAAGCACCTCCCTGAATGGTATAGGCGACCCGGTCTCCGGGACGAACGCCTGTCACCCCGGCGCCAATCGATTGAACAACGCCTGCGCCCTCGCAGCCGAGGATTACCGGAAATTCTCCGCCGGGCGGCGGGTAAACACCGGAACGTTGATAGATATCAATGAAGTTCACGCCGATCGCGGTATGGCGAAGAACGACTTCGCCCTTCTTGGGTTTCGGAACCTCAATATGTTCCTTCTTGTAGACGCTGGAATTGCCCGTGTTCTGGGCGATCATCGCGTAGGCCATGCTGTCTTCCTCCATTTGGCCGTCAGGCCAGAAATTCCTCGTCCACGGGCAGCTGCATGGTGTTGACCAGATGATTGGTCTTGCCGGCAAGTCCGATGACCTTGATCAATTCCGCATGCTGACGCTCTGACATCCCCTTGGCCTTGGCTGCCGCTGTGTGGGAATGGATGCAATAGGAACAGCCGTTGGCCGTAGACACGGCGATATAAACCATTTCTTTGGTCAGAGCGTCAATCTCTCCGCCAGCCATGGTTGCTTTG
>JAHEHW010000310.1 GCA_024639745.1 Salaquimonas sp.
CGCATGCTTTGCGCAGGTCCTTCAGGGAAACCGCGCGGGGTGAAATCTGCTGCTTCCGGAAAAGAACAAGGACAGGAATATGGCACAGGACAGAAAAGGTCGCGACAATCGCGATAAGGAGCGCGACAGTGAATTCGTCGACAAGCTCGTCGGCATCAACCGCGTCGCGAAAGTGGTTAAGGGTGGCCGTCGTTTCGGTTTCGCGGCCCTCGTCGTCGTTGGCGACCAGAAAGGGCGTGTCGGGTTTGGCCATGGCAAGGCCCGCGAGGTTCCCGAGGCGATCCGCAAGGCGACCGAAGCTGCCAAAAGGGACATGATCTTTGTACCGCTTCGCTCGGGCCGTACGCTCCATCACGATGTCGACGGCCGGCACGGCGCAGGGAAGGTTCACCTTCGTGCCGCTGAGCCTGGTACTGGTATAATCGCAGGCGGTCCGATGCGCGCTGTTTTCGAAACGCTTGGCGTTCAGGACGTCGTTGCGAAGTCGATCGGCTCTTCGAACCCGTACAACATGGTTCGGGCGACATTCGACGCGCTGAAGCGCCAGATGCATCCGAAGGATGTGGCGGCTCAGCGGGGCCTCAAATACTCGACCCTTCAGGCTCGTCGTCGCAACCTGATCGGTGCGGAAGAATAACCGTACGGACCGTAACGGGTCCCGTTTTTGAGAAGGAGCCTAGTCATGGCTGATAAGAAGAAAACGATTACGGTTGAGCAAATCGGTAGCCCGCTCCGCCGTCCGGATATCCAGCGCCGCACTCTGGTTGGCCTGGGTCTCAACAAGATGAACCGTCGTCGTACGCTGGAAGATACACCGGCAGTGCGCGGCATGATCAACAAGATCCCGCATCTCGTCCGCATCGTCGACGAAGCCTGAGCCGGGGAGTAATTGTTATGAAACTGAACGAAATCGAAGACAACGAAGGCGCCAAGAAACTTCGCCGCCGGGTCGGTCGCGGTATCGGTTCGAGCAAGGGCAAAACCGCTGGTCGCGGTGTCAAGGGCCAGACTTCTCGTTCGGGCGTCGCGCTGAACGGCTTCGAGGGCGGTCAGATGCCAATTTATCGGCGCCTGCCGAAGCGTGGATTTTCTAACGCCATGTTCGCGAAAGACTTCAACATCGTTTCGCTTCGCCGCCTGCAGGCAGCAGTGGATGCTGGTAAGCTTGACGCCACGGCCGATGTCGACTCGGACGCATTGGTCGCTGCTGGTATTTGCCGTCGCAAGAAAGATGGTGTTCGCATCCTCTCTGACGGCGACCTAAAAGCCAAACTTATTGTCAAGACGGAAGGCGCCTCGAAAACGGCCATTGAGAAAATCGAAAAGGCCGGTGGCAGCTTCACTGTGGTGGAAACACCAGCCGCAGCCAAGAAATCCGGCGAATAAGGCCGGTCGTAACCGAAACGGCCCGGGCCATGTCCGGGCTTTTTCATTTCTGAGCGCAACACTGCGCAGGCACCAGTCCCACAAGGCGGAAGCTTTCGACCAAAGACCGGTTGAAATGGTTGGGACCCAGGGGCCATATAGGGTAGTTCCCGGGGCTGCTATTCCATGGCGGGCATAGCAGCCGAGCATTGGAGAGCAATATGGCATCAGCCGCCGAACAACTTGCAGCCAATCTGAGCTTTTCGAATTTTTCCAAGGCGACGGAATTAAAGAAGCGACTTTGGTTTACCCTTGGCGCACTGATCATCTATCGCCTGGGCACCTATATTCCCCTTCCCGGGATCAACCCGGAAGCCTATGCCCGTGCTTTCGACACGCAAAGCCAAGGTGTCCTCGGCCTGTTCAACATGTTTGCCGGTGGCGCCGTGGAGCGCCTCGCGATTTTCGCGCTAGGAATCATGCCGTATATTTCGGCTGCGATCATCATGCAGCTGATGACTTCGATTGTTCCCTCGCTGGAACAGTTGAAGAAGGAGGGCGAGCAGGGCCGCAAGGTCATCAACCAATATACGCGTTATGGCACGGTTATCCTCGCGATGCTGCAGGCCTACGGTATTGCGATCGGGCTCGAAGGCGGAACCGGCATCGTTGCCGATCCGGGCTGGTTCTTCCGGATTACGGCGGTTCTGTCGCTTGTTGGTGGCACAATGTTCCTGATGTGGCTGGGTGAGCAGGTTACTGCCCGCGGCGTAGGAAATGGTATTTCGCTCATCATTTTCGCCGGGATCGTAGCGGCAATGCCGGGCGCATTGGCGCAATTGTTCGAGCAGGGTCGTCAGGGTGTCATCGCAACCCCCGTCATCCTTGCAATTCTGATCGGCATGATCGTCGTCATTTGCGCCATCGTGTTCGTGGAACGTGCGCAGCGTCGTATCCTGATCCAGTATCCGAAGCGTCAGGTTGGCATGAAGATGTTCCAGGGCGATACCTCGCACCTGCCATTGAAGCTGAATACTGCCGGTGTCATTCCACCAATCTTCGCTTCGTCGCTTCTGTTGTTGCCACTGACCGTTGCTGGTTTCGCCGGATCCGGGACAATGCCGGAATGGCTCAATGTGATCGCTGCCAATCTGGGCCGCGGCCAGCCGCTGTACCTGCTGTTATACGCAGCACTGATTGTCTTCTTCGCATTCTTCTACACGGCAATCGTCTTCAATCCGAAAGATACGGCCGATAACCTGAAGAAGCAGGGCGGCTTCATCCCGGGCATTCGCCCCGGTGAGCGGACGGCGGATTATATCGAATATGTGCTGACGCGAATTACGGTCGTCGGCGCTATTTACCTGGTGATCGTTTGTTTGATCCCGGAAATGTTCCTGAGCAATGTCGGCATTTCGGCATTCCTTGGCGGAACGTCGTTGCTCATCATGGTCAGCGTGCCGATGGACACCATCCAGCAGATCCAGGGACATATGCTGGCCCACCAGTATGAGGGACTGGTGCGTAAATCGCAGTTGCGAGGAGGAAAAAGCGGGAGGAGAAGCAAGAAATGAGATTGATTCTGTTAGGACCGCCAGGAGCCGGCAAGGGAACCCAGGCGAAACTGCTGGTAGACGTCTACGACATCCCGCAACTCTCGACCGGTGACATGTTGCGCGAGGCTGTTGCCAACGAGACTGAGGTCGGCAAGAAGGCGAAAGAAGTGATGGATGCCGGCAAGCTGGTATCCGACGATATCATCAATGCAATCATCTCCGACCGTATCTCTCAGGCCGATTGTACAAAGGGATTCATCCTCGACGGGTTTCCGCGCACTTTGGAACAGGCGGATGCACTTTATTCCATGCTTGAGGAAAAGGGGCTGAAGATTGATGCTGTCGTATCTCTCGAAGTCGACGATGATGCGCT
>JAHEHW010000311.1 GCA_024639745.1 Salaquimonas sp.
CAGACATCTGCGCCGAAGTCGCCTGGGCGCGCCAGACCGACAAGAGCGTTCAGATTGGCTCCGTCGAGATAGACCTGGCCGCCATGCTCGTGAACGATTTCACAGATTGTGCGGATTTCCGCTTCGAAGACGCCGTGTGTTGATGGATAAGTGACCATGAGCGCGGCGAGGTTATCAGCATGTTGCTCCGCCTTCGCTCTGAGATCGTCCAGATCGACATCGCCGTATTCAGTGCATTTCACCACCACGACCTTGCAGCCCACCATCTGTGCGGAAGCCGGATTGGTTCCATGAGCAGACGAGGGGATCAGGCAGATATTGCGATGCCCTTCGCCATTTGCCTCGTGGTGCCTGCGGATCGCGATCAGCCCGGCATATTCGCCCTGGCTGCCGGCATTCGGCTGCAGGCTGACCTTCGCGAAACCGGTAATCTCGGAGAGCCAGCGATCGAGGTCACCGATCATCTTCGCATAACCTGCGCGATGGCTGTTCGGCGCGAATGGATGAATATTGGCAACCTCCGGCCATGAGACCGGCATCATTTCAGCCGCTGCATTGAGCTTCATGGTGCAGGAACCAAGCGGGATCATCGCGCGGTCGAGTGCAAGGTCCTTGTCGGCAAGCCGCCTGAGGAAACGCAGCATTTCGGTTTCGGACCGGCAGCAGTGAAAGACCTCCTGCGTCAGGAACTTCTCGGCGTCACGTAGTTTTGGAAGGCCGGAAAGATCCGGATCGCCTGCAGCTTTTGGCGTTCCTGCGCCAAAGAGTTCGCAGACGGCTTCAAGGTCCGCTTCCGTTGTCGTCTCGTCAAAGGCGACAGATACGGTATTGTCGCCGATCTGGCGGAAAAGATATCCGGCCTTCTCAGCGTCCTCCACGATCTGAGCGGCCTTCGCTGTTTCGAACGTGACGGTATCGAAGAATTGCTCTGAAACCGGCGCCATGCCAGCCGCGCTCAACGCGCCTGCAAATCCTTTTGCGAAACCGTGAACCCTGGACGCAATTGCCCGCAGACCGCGCGGTCCGTGCCAGATCGCATAGGCGGCGGCCATATTGGCGAGAAGCGCTTGCGACGTACAGATATTCGAGGTCGCCTTTTCCCGGCGGATGTGCTGCTCCCGGGTCTGCAGCGCCAACCGATAGCCCGGACGGTCTTTCGTATCAACGGATTGACCGACAAGCCGGCCGGGAACGAGCCTTGTCATAACATCGGTGGTAGCCAGGTAGGCTGCGTGCGGACCGCCATTGCCCAGCGGGACTCCGAACCGCTGGATCGAACCGCAGCAGATATCGGCGCCCCATTTGCCGGGCCCTGCGATCAGCGTAAGCGCCAGTGGATCGGCAACTGCGATGACCGTGGCATTGGCTTTCTTCGCCGCCTCGACGACCGCAGCAGGGTCGGAGAACCGGCCTTGCGTATCCGGATACTGAATGACTACAGCGCAGACGTCATCCGATATCTCTCCGCCCTCATAGCGCTCGCATTCAAAGCCAATGGTGCCGCCGCGCGTCTCCAGAACGTCGAGGTTCTGCGGATGCAAATCATTGGCAATGAGAACCACGTGGCGCTTCTGATGGTGGAAACGGTAGGCCATGCCGACGGCTTCCGCCACGGCGGTGGACTCATCCAGAAGCGAAGCATTGGCAACCGGAAGCCCGGTCAATTCGCTGACCAGTGTCTGGAAATGGAAAAGCATCTCGAGCCGGCCTTGCGAAATTTCCGCCTGGTACGGCGTATAGGCCGTGTACCATGCAGGATTTTCGAACAGGTTGCGTTGAACGACCGGCGGAACAAGGCAATTGTAATAGCCTTGGCCAATCATTGCCCGGGAAACCTTGTTGCCGGAAAGCTTTTTCCGCAATTCGGCGAGGGCCACTTCCTCGCCAACACCGTCTTCAATGTTGAGCGGACGTTCAAGACGAATCGTTTGCGGCATGGTCTGGCTTACCAGCGCTTCCATCGAGGTCATTCCGACGGCATTTAGCATGCGCCGCTGGTCTGCCGGTGATGGGCCGATATGTCGATAGAGAAACGGGTTATCCATGGCGGATTCCTTTTGCCTTTAGCTCCTGTGTTCCGCGTTAAGCCGTGTGGCTGTCATAGGCGGCCTTGTCCATCAGGCCTTCAAGCTGAGACGGATCCGCAAGCTTCATCTTGAACAGCCAGCCATCCCCTTCTGCCGCGCTGTTGACGAGCGCGGGCTCTCCGGACAAGGCCTCATTTACTTCCGTTACTTCGCCGTCGATCGGGGCATAGACGTCCGAGGCTGCCTTGACGGATTCAACCACGACGGTTTCCTCGCCCTTCGACACGCCGCGCCCGACTTCCGGCAATTCGACGAAAACTAGGTCGCCGAGCTGTTCCTGGGCGTAATTCGTGATGCCGACGGTCGCGAAATCACCTTCGACGGAAAGCCATTCGTGATCTTCCGTGTAATAGGTTTTTGCCATGTCTCTCTCCTGTAGGATCTGGATCTATTTCTTGTAATTTGGTGTGATGAAGGGCAGCTTCTCGGGCCGCATGGCAACCTGCTTGCCGCGGACCTGGGCGAACAGCTCGTCACCATCAAACTCAGCCGTCAGGAGCGCCAGCGCCACCGGGCCGCCAACTGTGGGGCCGAATCCGCCGGAAGTGACTACGCCAAGCTCCTTGCCATTGCCGTCCGTGAGATTGGCGCCTGCCCTTACTGGGGTGCGGTCAACGGGCTTCAGACCGATGCGCTTGCGCTTGCGGCCGGACTTGATTTTCGCGGCCAAGGTAGCTGCTCCGACATAATTACCGCCCTCGCGGAGGTGTTTTGGGATCGCCCAGATAAGCCCAGCCTCGTGTGGCGTGATCGTTTCGGACAGATCCTGCCCGTTAAGTGAAAGCCCGGCTTCAAGGCGAAGGCTGTCGCGAGCACCGAGACCGATCCATTCGACCCTCTCGTCCGCCAGAAGTTTCTCCGCGAACCCGATTGCGTAGTCATTCGGGATTGCGATCTCGAAACCGTCTTCACCGGTATAGCCGGTTCGCGACAGGAACCAGCCCGGCTGCGGTTCGCGCCCGGTCATGAAATCGAGATCGGCACAATTCAGTTCGGCCTTTTCCAGAGCGGCTTCGGCGTCAGGCCCCTGCAGCGCGAGAAACGCGCGATCGATACGGGCGATCTCAGCATCGAAATCTTTCGAGATCTCGCCTAGATGCGCTTCATCATTGTCGGCACAGGCGGCGTTGGAAACGACGAGAAAATGATCAACGCCAAGCCGGGTCACGATAAGATCGTCAATAATGCCGGCATCT
>JAHEHW010000312.1 GCA_024639745.1 Salaquimonas sp.
TTTCGAGAAGTCGAAAACCGGCATGGCTCTGCCTTGCTATCAGGATAACGACGCAGCCATCAATCAACTCATCAACGAGGAATTAATCTCGAAAGGTTATCAGCTCTCGCGAGAAATCGCTTTGGAATTGCGCCGTTTCATTGGCGGCGATCGTATGGCTAGTCGCAATGAATTGCGCAAGCTTGCGCTTTATATCAGTGAGCCGCGGGCGGTTTCCCTGGAAGACCTGCGCGCAATCATGGGAGATGCTTCCTCGCTTGACGTGAACGATGTTATCGACGCGGTTGTAGCAGGAAATCTGAAAGCTTTCGAAATGACCCTGGACCGCATTATCCTCGAAGGAACACCGCCAGATATCATCATGCTTGGGGCGCTGAGGCATTTCCAGCAACTGCATGACTTGAGAGGTCAGATGGAAACGAAGCGCATTTCAGCGGAGACTGCTGTTAAATCTGCGCGGCCACCCATTTTTTTCCAGAGGCAGAAAAAGATAGAACTGAGTCTCACTAGACTGTCCATACAATCCATCGAAAAATACCTGGACCGATTTGAAAAAGCAGCTTTTGAGGCCCGCGCCAATCCGGAAATCGGCCGCGCTATCGCAGGCACAAATCTCTTAGCAGTCGCCTACGAACTTAGCCCAAAATAAGACAAATCATCCTGAGGGTTTCAACCCTCAGGAAACCAGCATGCCCTTGGATTTAGGCCGATGTGCCGCGTAGGCGATCACAAAGCGCTTCCAGCTGATCAAGAGAAAGATATTTGAGCCGGATCTCGCCTTTTCCATTGTCTTTATGGCGAATATCGATGGCAATTCCCAGCGCTTGTTCAATGCTCTGTTCAAGCGCTCGAGTATCAGCTGATTTTCCCGGCTTGTTGGTTTTGCCACCGCTTCCCGAATTTGCATCGACGTTCTCATCCTGGCGTCCGGCAAGATCTTCAGCCTGACGAACGGACAAGCCCTTTTCTATGATCTGCTTTGCAAGCTTTTCCGGATTGGCGCTAGTTACCAGGGCTCTCGCATGACCTGCAGAAAGCGTCCCCATGGCAACAAATTCACGGACTGATTCTGGCAATTTCAACAAACGCAACGTATTTGCCACATGACTCCGGCTCTTGCCGATAACCGTTCCAAGATCAGCCTGAGTATAATCATAATCATCGATAAGTTGTTGATATCCTTGAGCTTCTTCGACCGCGTTGAGGTCAGACCTTTGAACGTTCTCGATGATAGCTAGTTCAAGTGCCTCGCGATCGGCAACATCGCGAACAAGGACAGGAATCTCATGCAATGCCGCTTTTTGCGCCGCACGCCACCTTCGTTCCCCGGCAATAATCTCGAAACGAGCACCACCGAGATCTTCTTCCTTAATCGGTCGTACGAGGATCGGTTGCACGATTCCATGTTCTTTGATCGAAGCCGCCAGATCCGAAAGATTGTCGTCCGAAAAATGACGTCTGGGATTGTGCGGATTTGCCCTGATCTGCTCAATAGGAACTTTCCGGTCAGGTCTGATTTCCGGTTCCGGCGATAAATCTCCTTTCGGATCCGATTCGTTCACCACCGCGTTGTCGTAAGCATCCATTTCACCAATAAGTGCGGCAAGACCTCGCCCAAGACGCTTCTTTGTTCCACCATCTGACATCGTCATGTTCCCGCTTTCGTTACACCCCTGACCACCGCTCATGCCGCTGACAGCCGCTTTTCTTTTTTGATAACTTCCGATGCCAATCGGAGATAGGCTTGACTACCAGGACATTTCAGATCGTACAGAATGGCTGGCTTCCCATAGGAAGGCGCCTCTGACAAACGAACATTCCTAGGGATTACCGTATCATACACCATGCGCCCCATATATTCCCGCACATCGCTTTCGACCTGTCCTGCCAGATTGTTGCGCTGATCGAACATCGTCAGGATAACTCCATGAAGCTCCAATTCGGAATTCACGCTGCCTTTGACTTCCTGCATCGTTTCAAGAATTTGACTCAACCCCTCAAGCGCGAAAAATTCACATTGCAGCGGGATCAAAAGCGCATGAGCAGCGGCCATTGCATTGATCGTCAGCAGGTTCAGAGACGGCGGGCAATCGATCATGATGTAATCGAATTGCGGAGAATTCGGATTTATTTCCTCAATGGCCTTGCGCAGCATATAGGCGCGGTCTTTCCGTTCGGCAATCTCCATTTCAAGACCAAGCAAGTCAAGCGTGGATGGGGCTAGCCATAATCTCGGAACGATGGTTTCGACGATGGTGTCACCCAGCGAAGCGTCGCCTCGCAAAACATCCGCAGTCGATAATTCGCGATCTTTACGATCAATTCCCAGGCCGGTACTCGCATTTCCTTGAGGATCCAGATCGACAATCAGAACCGTCTTTCCAATCGCCGCAAGAGCAGTCGCTAAGTTGATTGCCGTAGTCGTTTTGCCAACGCCGCCCTTCTGGTTGGCGACGGTCAGGACACGTGCATTTGTTTTGCTAGCCATGACGGTAATTTGCTCATTCATGCGGCTTATTCACCTCGAGATGAATCGCATTCCAACTCGTTTCTAGCCGCTTTCCCGTTCCGCTGAAGAAATCTCAAGAATGACGGAATCCTCATCAATCCGACTTGGATGTACTACCAAATCAAACCGCCACTTGCCACGACAATCTTCAAGCTCTTGACGATATTCACGGCCTTTGTGGAAGAGTGCGCGTTTTCCGGAAATCAGCTGAGGACCGACAAAATCAAGGAGCTTCGAGACCGGGGCTAACGCTCTTGCCGTAATCACCTCGGCCTTCGAGATTTGTTCCGAAACCGATTCAATTCGCTGCCGGAGAATTGTAACAGGAGTACCGGTCTCAATTGCAACCCTTCTTAGAAAAGCACATTTTTTTCCGATACTCTCTACCAGAGCAACATGACCGCTTTCATTAGGAAATATCTGATTCACCATCATCGCGATGATTAATCCTGGAAAACCGCCGCCACTGCCCAGATCGATCCAATTGCGCGTCGAAGGCGCAAGTGCGAAGACCTGCAAACTGTCAGCAACATGCCTTTCCCAGAAGGCATCAAGCGTATTATTTGATACAAGATTGGTCTTCGACTGCCAGTTTCGAAGAAGCTCATTGAATGTGATGAACCGATCGATTGTTTCACGTGAAACCGGGTATATCGTATTAAGAAGTTCTATTTGGTCACGCTCAGGTTCAATGGATATCATCGTGGCTCCAAAGCCCAAGCGAGAATTTCAACATACCTTGTGTCACGCGACATCGCTGCGACC
>JAHEHW010000313.1 GCA_024639745.1 Salaquimonas sp.
CACAACCTCGTCGAAAGAAGTGATGAACGCGAACAGAGCCCCAGAGACGACACCCGGAACGATAAGCGGCATTTGCACCCGGAAGAAGGTGGTCACCGGGTTCGCCCCCATATTCGCCGCAGCACGGGTCAGGCTGCGATCAAAGCCTGCCAGAGTTGCTGTCACGGTGATGATGACAAAAGGTGTTCCAAGCGCGGCATGCGCCAGCACAACGCCCCAATAAGTTCCCTGGAGTCCGATACGGGAATAGAAGAAATACATCCCCGCTGCAGAGATAATCAATGGAACGATCATCGGCGAAATAAGCATGGCCATAATCGCGCCGCGGAAAGGAACATGGCTCTGGGTCAACCCGATAGCGGCCAATGTGCCGAACGCCGTAGCCAAAAATGTCGCAGCTGGCGCAATCATAAAGGAATTGCGCAAAGCTTGCTGCCAATCCGCATTTGTGAAGAAATCTTCGTAGTGCTTCAGAGAATAGCCATCGGGACTCAGCGCTAGCATTTCTGGTGTGAAGGTGAAGAAATCCTCCGCGTTGAACGACAGCGGAATGATTGTCAAAATCGGCGCGATCAGAAAGAAGAAAATGAACCCGCAGATCACATAGCGGAAGGTGTAATACCAGACCCGCTGACCGGTTGATGCATATGGTGGAAGATCAGACATAAAACTCTCCTAACCGAGCGACACGTTGTCGATGCCAACGATCCGGTCGTAAGCCCAATAAAGTGCGAGAACCAGGAACAGTAGGATCGACCCGAGCGCAGCTGCCAGGCCCCAGTTCAGTGAGGATGAAATGTGGTAAGCGATCCTGTTCGAAATGAATACACCATCCGTACCGCCGACAAGTTCCGGCGTGATGTAGTAACCAATCGCCAGAATGAAGACGAGAATTGAACCAGCGCCAATGCCGGGTATCGTGTTCGGGAAATAAATCTTCCAGAACGTTGTCCAGTCCGTAGCTCCCATACTTTTTGCCGCTCGCACATAACTCGGCGAGATGGTTTTCATGACCGAGAACAGCGGCAGGATCATGAAGGGGAGCAGAATGTGGGTCATCGCTATAAGCGTCCCGGTAACATTGTTGATCATGACAAGTCGCCCGTCATCGCTGATCAGCCCGATCCAGACCAGTATGTCGTTGATAACCCCCTGTTGCTGCAGCAATACCTTCCAAGCCGACGTCCTGACGAGGAGCGACGTCCAAAAAGGAAGCAGTACAAGGATGAGCAACAAATTCGAAGTTCGCGTCGGCAGATTGGCAAGAAGATACGCAATCGGATAGCCAAGCAGGATACAGGAAAAGGTGATCAGCATGCTGAGCACGAGCGTTCGGACAAACAGCGTTATGTAAAGCCGCTCGTCCTCCGGCTTGAGTTCAATTCCCTGAGGTGTCGTTTCCGCATCGACCGATGAAAGGAAGTAGCTTGAAGTAAGCGGTGGCGAAAGCCGTTTGATCGTCGACCAGTAATCGACATTGCCCCAGCCCTCATCGATGTCGAGGAACTGCGCTTTATAATCATTCGTTCCGAAATTCGGCAGCGCGGCCGAAATACCGTCGAACAGGCTTGCAACCTCGGGATCACTAGCGTTTTCCAGCGATGCAAGTTCGCTGTCCGACATGTTCACCAGATCGTAATACAACATGGAATAGGTGAAGCCGTAAGGTGCTACAGAGGTCGGGTCTGCGTCCTCACCCTCATCTTCCTTGTAGTAGGTTTCCCAATTGTTCCACGCTATCTGAGTACGCGGAAACGAACCGGGCCAGAACGAAGAATCGCGAAGCGTTTGCCAGGCTTCAGGCGTTTTCCAGACAGGATTTACGGCGGCAAAATCCTCGATGTGAACTTCATTATCCATCCGCGAGACGCGACGGCCAGATTTACGGAAGACACTCGAAATACCGGGCTGGTCGTAATTAAGCCGCGAACCGAGCCGCGTGTGGGTCTTCTCTTCCTGAGAGCGCATCAAATCGTCGGCGAGAGCAGCATAAACGGCCTCATCTGGCGCTTCTCCGGTCGATGGTTCATAATTCTGCACAGCCCGGACCGTGTTCGGTATCGTGTCGGGCACGATGCTGTTCTCAACAGAGCGAAACAACATGTCCGCAATCGGCATGATGAACGTCAGGAAGATGAACAGCAGAAGCGGGGCAATCAGCAACAGCGCCCGGATCTTCTCCCGCCGAAGCGCCTTAGCGAGACTTTTTTTCAATGGCTGGCCGTCCTGAGTAGTCAAGACTTCTTTTCTATCTGGAGACGAAGTCGCGATTGCAGCAGATGCCGGATCAGTCATGGAAAAACTCTCTGAATTGGGTGGGATGGATCGGGGCATCAGCCCCGATCCTTAGACGTTTCTAAGTCTGGCTTACTGAGCGAGCCAAGCCTGGAACTTCTGGTCGAGATCGTCGCGGTTATCAGCCCACCACTCATAATTGTAGAGGAAGGTGTTCTGGGCGTTGTTCGGATCGGTAGGCATATGAGGTGCCATGTCGATACCGAGCTCAGCATGCTTGCCGACGAGCGGTGCAGAAGACTTACGGGCAGGACCATACGAGATGTACTTGGCCTGATCCGCAAGGCGCTGCGTGTCAGTTGCGAACTTCACATAGTGAAGTGCGCGGTTCTTGCGCTCTTCCGAGAGGCCGGCAGGAATAACCCAGCCATCCAGGTCGAACACCTGCGCGTCCCAAAGCATCGCAACGGGCTGATCCTGCTCTTCGATCACGGAGAACAGACGACCATTATAGGTCGAGCCCATCACGACTTCACCATCGGCCAGAAGCTGCGGGGTTTCCGCACCAGCAGACCACCAGATTACGTCGTCTTTGATCGTTTCGAGTTTGGCCAGAGCGCGGTCAACTCCTTCATCCGTCGAAAGAACGTCGTATATTTCGTCCTTTGGCACGCCATCGCAGAGTAGAGCCCACTCAACATTGTTGATAGGCCGCTTCTCGAGAGCGCGTTTGCCCGGATATTTCTCAAGATCGAATATAGCACAAATATCCGTCGGCGGCGTGTCGCCAACCATATCGGTGCGATAGCCGAACGTGGTTGAGTACACAATCTGTGGTATGAAACAGTCGGAAACCATCAGGTCACCGAAGTCTTCTGAAGCCGGCGTCCCATCTGGCGCCGGAGCCAACTGCTCGTCAGCGTCAATTTCCATTGCAAGACCTTCGTCGCAAAGACGCATGGCGTCTGCAGCCACAACGTCAACAACATCCCAGGTCACATTGTTGGCTTCCGACATAGCCCGCATCTTTGCCACG
>JAHEHW010000314.1 GCA_024639745.1 Salaquimonas sp.
GTAAAATTCCACCACAATCCCGATAGCACCCACGGGTTTTGCGGCGCTGCGCTTAGTGCCAATGTGATCCATTTCTGGAAATCTGAAGCCGGCAAATGGGAATGGGAGAAAATCATAGACGTGGGCAACGAGCCGCATCCCGAATGGCCGATTCCCGTTCCCGGCGTGATGTCGGCGATCCTCGTTTCGATGGATGACAAATATCTCTACCTGAACAACTGGCTTCATGGCGATATGCGCCAATACGACATCACCGACCCGCATCATCCCATATTGACCGGGCAGGTCTGGATGGGCGGTCTCCTTGGGAAGGCGCCCAAGGTGAACGGTATTGACATTGCCGGTGGGCCGCAGATGTTCCAGCTGTCCCTGGATGGCAAGCGCCTCTATGTGACCACGTCGCTCTTTTCGACATGGGATAATCAATTCTACCCCGAAATCCGAACCAAAGGTGGCGTGATGGTCATGATCGACTGCGATGTTGAAAATGGGGGCATGAAGATAAACGAGGATTTCATGGTCGATTTTGGCAAGGAACCCAACGGGCCAAGCCGGTGCCATGAAACGCGCTATCCGGGTGGCGACTGCACGAGCGACATCTGGCTATGAGCGATACTCGAACCATAAGGATTGGCAACCGCGAGGGTGCAAGCTTCGAAGTCGATGCGCGCCGTCCGCTGCTCGATACCTTGCGCGAGCAGGGCGTCGATCTTCCTTATGGCTGCAAATACGGCGGGTGTATAACCTGCGCAGCCAAGGTTATCGAGGGCAAGGTCGACCAGCGCAGACAAGTAGCACTCAACAACCGACAGATAAACAATGGATATATCGTGCTGTGCGTTGCAAGACCGCTATCGGATTGCACGCTGGAGATCGGCGTGGAAAGCCACGACAAGCTCTATCGCAATCCGTTTCTTGATCCGCTCGAGCCGCACGAATTGAAGGCCGATATCGCTACACCGAAGGAGACTTAGATGCCTGAAGCCAACATCGAACGCATCTATGAATATGATCAGAAGTATCTCGCTGATATCCTCAAATCCGTAAAGACGATCGCCATGGTTGGCGCTAGCGCTGACAAAACAAAGTTCAGCTATGGCGTGCTGCGCGTTCTGCACGAGACTGGATACGATATGATCCCAGTAAATCCAAATCCGAACGTGACCGAGATTCGCGGCATCCCGGTTTATCATTCGCTCGAGGAAATTGATCGGCCCGTAGATATGGTCGAAGTCTTCAGACCGAAAGAAGAGCTATATGGCATCGCCGAAAAGGCAATTGCGATTGGTGCAAAAGTACTTTGGGGACAGATCGGCGTATATGACGATCGTGCCGCCAAACTCGCCGAGGATGCCGGGTTGAAAGTCGTGATGAACCGGTGCCCGAAAATAGAACTCTTCCGTCCATTCTGGAAGCCGCGCCTCGACCTGGCAATATGAGGATCACATGCAGAATGAAAAATTGCTGATACGCACCGATAATGATGGCATCGCCATCCTGACCTTGAATTCACCAAAATCGATCAACGCCTTATCCGAGGCCATGCTTGCCGCCTTATCTGCTGAGTTGGACGAAATCGCATCCGACCGCTCGGTCAAAGTAGTGATTCTTCGCAGTGAGGGGGAGCATTTTTGCGCAGGTCATAATCTTAAGGAGATGACGGCCCGCAGAGCCGATCCCGATGGAGGGTTTCAATATTTTCAGGATCTGTTCGCGTCGTGCTCCGCGATGATGTTGCGCGTCGTTCGGTTGCCCCAACCGGTGATTGCAGAGGTGAAAGGCATAGCGACCGCTGCCGGATGCCAGCTTGTCGCTTCATGCGATCTTGCGGTTGCATCCGAAGATGCGCGCTTTGCTACATCGGGTGTCAATATCGGGCTTTTCTGTTCAACGCCAATGGTCGCTCTGAGCCGCAATGTCCCGCGCAAATTCGCGATGGAAATGTTGTTGCTGGGCGAGTTCCTGCCAGCTGGCAGGGTTGCAGAATTAGGCCTGGTCAACAGGGTTGTCATGCGTGATCGACTTGAAGAAGCCTCCTTGGAAATGGCCCGGAAGATTGCGAGCAAATCACCCGCGGCGGTCAAGATCGGAAAGCGTGCGTTTTACGAGCAGGCGGAAATGCTGCTTGAGCAAGCCTATGCCTATGCCGGGCGCGTAATGGCGGAAAATATGATGGCGAATGATACAAAAGCTGGAATCGGCGCATTCGTGCGCAAGGAACCCATGCCCGAATGGACTGGCGAATGATCTACAATGGACCTGAAATGGCGCGGTGCGCCGCCAATTACGCCCCCTTGTCTCCTGTCTCGATTCTCAAGCGGGTTGAACGGGTTCACCCCGAATTGCCCGCGCAAATCCACGGATCGATCAGGCGCAACTGGGGAGAAGTGGCCGATCGTTGTAAACGACTTGCCTCGGCACTTGCGAAACGCGGCGTCAGTAAAGGCGACACAGTTGCCCTGATAGCGCCCAACATACCTGAAGCGCTTGAGTGCGCTTTGGCGCTGCCAATGCTAGGCGCTGTGTTGAACGCCAATAATGTTCGGCTTGATGCAGGAACCATTGGATACATTCTGGATCACGGTCAAGCAAAGGTCCTGCTTGTCGACAGCGAGTATTCAGCGCTTGCGAAAGAGGCGGTTGCGCAATCAGGCCGCGATCTTCTGATCATCGATATCGAAGATACGGAAGGCCCTGGCGGCAACCGCATCGGAGCATTGACCTATGACGAACTCCTTGCGGAAGGCGATCCAGACTTCGCCTATGCGCCTCCCGATGACGAATGGGACGCACTGGCGCTCAACTACACATCAGGCACCACCGGCCGGCCCAAGGGTGTCGTTTATTCGCATCGGGGTGCCTGGACCAATGCGGTCAACAATGTCGTGACATGGGAGATGCCGCATCATCCCGTCTATCTTTGGACGCTGCCGCTTTTTCACTGCAACGGCTGGTGCTTCCCTTGGACCATCACGCTTCTTGCGGGCTGCCATGTCTTCCTGCGTGCTCCGAGGGCGGATGCGATTTATGATGCCTTTGCGGATCATGGCGTAACCCATCTTTGTGGTGCTCCGATCATCATGTCGATGATCGCGGGTGCTCCCGAGAACCAGAAACGAACTTTCCCGCAGAAAATCAAGATGATGACTGCCGCCGCGCCGCCGCCGGCAACGGTTATCGCTGCAATGGAGGGGATGGGTATCTCCATTACCCATGTTTATGGACTAACAGAGGTTTATGGCCCGGCTGTCGTTTGCGCGGAGAAACCTG
>JAHEHW010000315.1:0-1692 GCA_024639745.1 Salaquimonas sp.
TATACTTTTCGAAGGCGCGCAGGGAACCCTGCTCGATATCGATCACGGCACTTATCCATTCGTAACCTCGTCTAACACGGTTGCAGGACAGGCTTCCGCCGGTTCGGGTATCGGGCCGGGCGCGCTCGGATATATCCTGGGAATTACCAAAGCGTATACGACACGCGTAGGCGAGGGACCTTTTCCCACGGAGCAAAAGAATGAAGTCGGGGAGTTCCTTGGCGAACGCGGTCATGAGTTCGGCACGGTGACCGGGCGGCAAAGGCGCTGTGGCTGGTTCGACGCCGTGCTGGTTCGGCAGGCTGTCGCGACCAACGGCATCAACGGTATCGCTCTTACCAAGCTTGATGTTCTCGACGGACTTGATGAGATCAATGTATGCGTCGGCTATGAGCTCGATGGCAAACAGATCGACTATTTGCCCGCGTCCCAAGGGGCCCAGGCCAGGGTAAAGCCAATCTACGAGACTTTCGAGGGGTGGAAGGATACGACTGCCGGTGCCCGGGACTGGAATGACCTGTCGGCGCAGGCGATCAAATATGTCAAACAAATCGAGGCGTTGATCGGTGCACCAGTGGCCTTGCTCTCGACCAGCCCGGAACGCGAAGATACGATACTTGTCCATGATCCTTTTCAGGATTAAAAAGGATCATTCGGGGGAAATGATCTGCAGTTTCAGGCATTTCCGTAGGACATAGCCAGTTTCTGAAACCGGGTCGGAGTTTTATGGCAGATTATGTATCGATTATTAGCCGGGCAATCGCAGCGCTTTCGGACAATAATGCGGAAAATCGCGAGACCGTATATTCGAAAGCCCGCGCGACCATCGATCGGAAGTTGCGCGCGATAGAGCCGACGCCAGCCGAAGGTGTTATCCAGGCGCAGTTAGATCAACTAGAGTCCGCAATTCGTGAGGTGGAAGCCGAGCAGTTGGCCGGCGAAGCCGCCGCAGAGATCGAGGCGGAGGCCGATACTGCAAGGGAAGAAGGTAGCGCTCGGGAAGCTCCGCAAGCTGACGCGGAACCAGAGGCGGAGTCGACGCCGATCGAACCTGCAATGCCCATGGAAATCGTCATTCCACCTGCCAATCCGCCGGAAGGCTTCCTTGACAGTCTTTTGTTGATTGATGGTATCGGTGACAAGACGGTCGCGATGCTTGAGGAAGAAGGGCTTCACGGCATCAGTCAGGTCGCCGCCATGGACGAGGTGTCGCTTGCTGCCCTTACCGATAAGATCGGGATTCCGAATTTCGAAGTTACCCAGGAATGGAAAGCTCAGGCGCAGGCCATGCTTTCTGGCGAGTTGCCGCGATCCAGAACCGACCGTGAGCGGCTGGAAAAATTCAAAGCCGAAATGGCGCCGCCGAAAAAGGATATTGGATCAACGCCATCTACTGCGGAAGAACCAGCCGTTTCGTCGCCGGAAGCGGTCAGTGATGTGGATCTGACCGCCGAAACATCCGCGCCTCTGGATAGGAGAGATGAACCTGCACCTCCGCAATCGGAGGATTGGCTGCCGCCTGTCTCAGAGGAAATTGAATCGCAGGTTCCCGATCCCTTCGCCGAACCTGCCTTTGCAGAGCGCGGAGGAAATGCTGAATCGGAGCCTGAATCGCTGACGGAAATCGAAGGCGAAGAGCCGTTCCGTGATCAGTCTTTCCCGCCGGAATTGCAGCGCAAGCGTGGCGGTGGA
>JAHEHW010000315.1:1702-3255 GCA_024639745.1 Salaquimonas sp.
TCAATACCGGACGTGAACTCGTTGAGGCCGACAAGCCTAATACGCCGGAGGCCTCCGAGTCCGCGGCGGTCGAGGGTGATCAGGCGTCAAGTGAAGCGATGGCGGAGCAAACACCCGCTGCCGAGAAAGATGAGTCGCGGCTTGGCGATGGCGAACCGGATCCGGTCACCCAGGATCCAATCCAACTCACACCGTCTGAAGAGCCGGCGCCGGTTACCGATCAGACCGACAGAACTGGCGCCAGCGATACCGCTTCGGATGCCCCGATGGACGCGACCGGCCAGGACGCCGGCAATACCACCGTCGAGGTTGCCGACGGTGAGCCGTCGACCGACGGGGCAGAGACCTCCGCATCGGAATCGCAGACAGGTGATGCGGGCACCAGCCTGCAGCCCGACCAGCTGGTGGTCGTCGCGGGCGAGCGCGCCTATCTCTACGAAGAAGGCGCTTCCGCAAGCAATGCCAGCCGGGATGAGGGGAATATCGTCTGGCAGCTGGCGCAGGAACCCCCTGAACCGGGTAGCGATCCGGAGGCGGTGATCAAGGGTTTGATGGAGATACCCGGCCGCGGCCTAGTGATGAACCTGACCATCAAGCGTAATGTGGATGAGGCGTTGCCTGCGAGCCACCTCATCGAGTTGCTGTTCACGGCGCCACCGGAATTCAGCGGCGGCAATATCGACGAGATTTTCCGTTTCGTGATGAAATCGACCGAAGAATCACGCGGCGAAAGCCTTGTGGGCGTTCCGGCGAAAATCGATACGGGATTCTTCCTGATTGCGCTCAACAACTTGCCACAGGCTCAGGAGACTAATCTCAACCTGCTACAGAATGCTATTTGGGTAGATATCCCGGTGCAGTATCTCACCGGCAAACGCGGGCTCGTGACGTTTGAGAAAGGGCCCAGCGGCGCTCAGATATTCGCGCGGGCCTTCGAAGACTGGCAGAATCGGTAGCCGTCGAGATCCCATCTCCGAAAATTCAATTGCCTTTCAGGGGCAGTCGCCCTACTGATGAATGAATAGAACTCCGAGGGGTGCTTGCGGCAACGCAGGCTGAGACAGTCGAGCGCTGAACCCTTGATTTCCGGCAGAGTCGGAAATCGCGAACCTGATCCGGATAATGCCGGCGAAGGGATGGAGATGGCGTTATCCGCTTTCTTATTCGCTCGACTGCCATCCTCTTTGGCCTGGAACCGAAGATTGGGAATCGTAGGGCGTGCAAAAAACTCTTGTCCGGTTAGTTCATTTTGCGCTGGTTGTCCTGGCCCTTTTCCTGGCCTGGCAAGTGGCCATCTGGTTTTTTCAGCCTGCTTCTTTCCTGTTTCCCGCGCCGGCAGAGGTCTTGCGCGTCTTTGGCAGCCAATCCGGATATCTCGCTTACCACGCTGGGTTAACGGTTGTTGAAATGCTGCTCGGGCTTTTGGCTGGTGCGCTAGTGGGAATAGCCATCGCGCTTTTCCTTTCGCAATTTCCGGTCCTTGACCGGTTTCTCATGCCGGTCGTCATAACGACCCAGACCCTTCCGGTTTTCGCCATCGCGCCACTGCTGGT
>JAHEHW010000316.1 GCA_024639745.1 Salaquimonas sp.
TGAAACGGGTTACCGGCGATGCTGCGGTCAGTCAGGGGCTGAGCCGCCATCCGGATTTCGTTCCAACGCACCTGATTGCGATTGGTAAGGCGGCGGCCAATATGGCGGCTGCCGCATTGGACGCTTTAAGCGAACAATCGATCCAGGGACTTGTTGTCACAAAATACGGCCACGGCGACCCACGACTTGAACGCCAAGCGGGTGTCGAGTTGATTGAATCCGCTCATCCGGTCCCTGACGAAAATAGTCTCGCGGGTGGAGAGCGGGTGCTATCGTTCGTAGAGGGTTGCGATGCTGAAAGTCGCTTGTTGGTCTTGGTATCCGGCGGCGCTTCGGCACTCGTAGAAGCATTACCAACGGACTGGACGCTGGATGATCTCAAGGCGGAAACCAACCGGATGCTCGGCGAGGGACTAACCATTCATGCTATCAATAAGCGGCGCAAGGAAATTTCCCTGATCAAGGATGGCAAGCTGCTTGCTCGTTTCGCCGGTCGCGATGCACTAATCCTCGCGATTTCCGATGTTGAAGGCGACGATATCGAGGTCATCGGTTCGGGTATCGGACGTGTTCCAGAAGACGGGCCGCAGAATCGTTTCACGACCGAAATCGTCGCGTCAAACGCCATCGCCAGGGATGCATCGCATGCCTATTGTCAGGCTGCGGGGATCCCTGTCGTTGATAATAAGGAACTGCTTTACGGCGAGGTCGGGGCCGTCGCGGAAACGGTTTTCGGCGTGATTGACGCAAGCCCTTCTGGAGTCAGTATTTTCGGCGGCGAACCGGTAGTGCATCTACCGGATAATCCAGGTGAGGGTGGTCGCAATCAGGCTCTGGCCGTTCACATGGCGAAGTTGCTTGCCGGACGGCCCGATCTTCAACTGCTTGTCGCCGGAACGGACGGTTCAGACGGACCGACCGCATCAGCTGGAGGTTTCGCCGATGGCGCCCTCTGGCAGAGTAATCCGGGCGGCGATGAAGCGATTGTTCGAGCGGATTGCGGTGAATGGTTGCGGCGAGCCGGAGCGCTTTTCGTTACCGGGCCTACTGGTACCAATGTGATGGATCTGATGATTGTGCTGAAGGATTGAAGGTCAGTCGAGACTCTTAGCGAGGATTTCCTCGAGCGCTTTCTGGTCTTCGTTCGTAAACGCGTCGGGGTAATCCGAATCGATATCGAGGACCGCAATCAATTCCTCTTTCGAAATTACCGGCAAGACGATTTCGGACCGTGTGCTGGAAGCGCATGCAATGTGATCCGGAAATGCATCGAAATCGGGCACGAGTTGCGTTTCGCTCGTTCGTGCGCAGGCGCCGCAAACACCACGGTTGAACGGGATCACGAGGCAGCCGTGACCACCCTGATAGGGTCCGATCTTGCGGATATTGCTACCCACATTGCGATAAAACCCGACACAGTGAAAGCGTTTGAAACCGTGGAAAAGTTCGCAGGTGATTGTCGCCATCTTGGCGATTACGTCGCTTTCCCCTTCGGTCAGTGCGGAAATTCGCTTGCCGAGTTCACCCCATTACAAGTCGTCTGGCGCCGCTGTCATTTTCCGGATGCCTCAGTGGTCAGAATCGCATGATCAATGGCATAGCGGTAGCCAGCTGTCCCGAGGCCGCAAATTACGCCGCGGGCAATCGCGCTCAGATAGGAGTGGTGACGGAACGCTTCGCGTGCATGAACGTTCGAGATGTGGACTTCGTAAAAGGGGATGGCAACGCCTGAAAATGCGTCCCGCAAAGCAACCGAAGTGTGGGTAAACGCGCCAGGGTTAATAACGATAGCGTCATGCTTGCCACGGGCTTCATGCACCTTATCGACCAAAACGCCTTCATGATTGCTCTGGAAACATTCTATCTGCCAGCCTTTTTCCTGTGCGAAAGCTGCTACCGCCTGCTCGACATCCGCGAGCGTTTCGCTGCCATAAACCCCAGGCTCCCGTGTTCCCAGCAAGCTGAGGTTCGGTCCGTTTAAAACAAGGATCGATCGATTCATTGTAGTCTTCCGAAAAATTCGTTTCGCCTTGGTTGAGCGGAGATAGCAGACAATTCAAGTCGCACCAATAGCCAGTGGTTGTTTCCCGACTGCACCGCTCAAAAAGTAATCTCCGTCAATCCAAACCGGATGCATCTTCTTTCTGATCTTTCAAAGGAGAAGACGATGCTTGATGACGCAACCGTCACCGAGCTCAACAGATTTGCCGCCGATAATGAAATTGAAGGGACTGCTCTTTGCGCGGTGGTCGATGTTGAAAGCGGCAGCAGTCTGTTCGCCAACTCGATGACAGGAAAGAACCGATGGTCCGGTCCGAAGGACATTATTTCTACCGGTTGCTTGCCAGGTCAAAAAGGGAATATCGCCGTGAACCGGAGGCTGGCGGATCGCCGGGCCGGCAAGATACGAAATCCACACAGCTAGAAAGAGCGATGGGCTTTGTTGAAGCGCGCCACCGCGATCGACCGGAGTGCTGCCTTGCGATCTGTCTCATGGGGCTTTGGGCAGGTGATGGGCATTCACTGACGCTGGCGTGGTTACGCGATGCCGGAGAGGAAGCCAGATTACGAAGTGAAAAGCTCGCTTCTCGCCACCAAAAGTTGCTGCTGAATTTGGGGATAACGGGGATATCGTCGCGGATTTGCAGCGCATGCTCTCGCGGCACGGATATCCCTTGCAGCCGGATGGCGATTTCGGATTCCTGACAAGAGCGGCGGTCATCGGATTCAAGGAAAAACACGGCCTATCGGTTGACGGAATGGCCGGGCCGCGCACCTATGAATTGCTGGTGCGCTGAAAAAAGACTTGCATCCCCTCACGGCTGGGTCCCATTAAGTCAGTTATTCAGGCAAACCAACCATGCAGGTTTGGGAAAACGGATGAATACCGGCACGGATAGGACGACCAGAATCGAGCAAATCATGACCGCGGCTCCGGTTATACCGGTCGTTATCGTCAATAATGCCAGTACCGCCGTTAAACTTGCCGAAGCCCTTGTCGTCGGGGGGCTTCCCGCGATCGAGGTAACGCTGCGGACGCCGAATGCCCTCGATTGTATCCGTGCAATAGCGGAGGAAGTGCAAGGCGCGATTGCTGGCGCAGGTACCGTGCTTGAAATCGCTGATATTAAAGCGGTTACCAATGCGGGTGCCCGGTTCATGGTTTCTCCCGGCGCGCCGGAATACCTGCTTTTGGCCGCGAAGGAGCAGGATGTTCCCCTCTTGCCGGGTGTTGCAACAGCCAGCGAAAT
>JAHEHW010000023.1 GCA_024639745.1 Salaquimonas sp.
CGAAAGCTTGCAAAGGCCGATTACTCCATGTCGCTGTACGTCTGGTATTTTGGCACGTCAAGGCACTACCCGGACGTAGATCACCATACCATTCTGATGGGGCCACGCTTCGGGCCATTACTTGAAGATATTTTCGAAAGAAAGGTTCTGGCTGAGGATTTCAGCCTCTACCTGCACCGGCCGACAGCGACGGACCCTTCTGTCGCGCCGGAAGGCTGTGATGCCTATTATGTCTTGGCTCCGGTTCCCAATCTCGACGGCAGCACCGATTGGACACAGCACGCCGAGACCTTTCGCAAAAAGATCGAACGTCATCTGGAAGAAACGATAATGCCCGGACTTTCAGAGGCGATCGCAACATCGCGCATCATGACACCGCTCGATTTCCGAGATCGCCTTTGCTCGATGAAGGGAGCGGCCTTCGGGCTTGAACCGCGATTGCTGCAGACCGCCTGGTTCCGCCCGCACAATGTCAGCGAGGAAATCAAAAATCTTTACATTACCGGCGCGGGAACCCATCCGGGTGCCGGCATGCCGGGCGTGATCGCCTCGGCAAAAATTCTGACGGATGTCGTGCCGGACGCAGATCAGTTCTCTGGAGTGACCCGTTGAGGTACCCGCTCGGCTGCACGGAGCGCGGCTGGCCGAATGAAGCGGCGGCGCACCTGAGCCTGATGATAGATGATCAGAGAAATCCCGGTCACCAGCGGCACAGCCCAAAGCGCCGGCGTCAAAGCGAGTTCGGGCAGCAGACGGACAGCACCGAAGGCGAAAAAAGCCGTGTAAACCGAAATGCCTGCACCGACCAGTCCCTTGATGTGTTCAAGCTGCCAGTCAAACGCACCGGGCTGTTTTTTAAGCATGAACCAGAGATTGGTGGCAACGGTGGCAAACCCAACCATCGAAATGCCCATCATAAGGGGTTGCGCAACAACAATCCCCTCCCAGAAACAGTTTGCCGCAGCGACGAACAGGATGACCTGCAGCGCCATGTTATGCCAGGCCCGGTTTTCCGGGTGATCGCGCTTATTGTCGATACAGAGTTTCCCATACCAGGCGAGATTGACCGTCAGAATTGCGAGATAGAGCATCATCCAGCCGAAAATGGCACGGATCATCTCCGGATTCTCGAATTCCGGCATAGCAATCAGGTGAGGATGGGTTTCGACGGGAGCAAAGATAGTCGTGGTCGCAATACCGACGGCTACCGTCCCGGTCACAATCATGGCCCAAACGAAAATCTTGCCCCATTTCCGGTGATTGATACCGCCTTTCTTGGCGATAACCGGAACCCAGAAAGTAACCAGCCCAACAGACCCGGATATGATGTGAATGGCAACCATTATCTTAAAAATGAGGTGGCTGGTTATCATTCCAGGTACTCCGCTGCAGAAATGAAAACCATACGCGGGAAAGCGGGCTGATGCAAAAGGCCGAACGCTTTGTCCCTCCCAAGCCGCTTTCGCTGTGGTCGGTAGCAGCGCTCGCTAGAACGATGTGGCGCGGCGACGGCGATCTCTTGAGTCTGCTTCCTGCGGCAGCCTACAAGATGAAAGCCGGGAACCTCGGCTTCTCGCGCCGCGGCATAACCCTCTTCAATGAACCCGAGCAGGTGCGCCAGATCCTGTTCGACCGGGACAAAGCTTTCCCGAAGAGCGATTTGATGGTCAACGCGCTTGAACCTCTGATTGGCGATTCCGTCTTCGTCACCTATGGAGAAAGATGGCGCCGGCAGCGCGCCATGATCGACCCGGCTTTCTCACTGATCAGGATTCAGAACGCGTTCCGTTTCATGCAGGCAGCGGTCGATGATCACGAAAGCCGTCTGGAGAAAATCGCCAAGGCCGGCGAGACAATCTCGATCGATCAGGCCATGAGCGAACTGACCGCGGATATCATTTGCCGAAGCGTATTCTCGACCCCGCTGGCTTCCGAGACGGCTCGCGAAGTATTTGAGGATTTCAATGTTTTCGAACGTTCGGTGGCCCAGGTCGAAATCTGGCGGCTTATCGTGCAGAAAGCCTGGTCAGAAGCGCCGCAAAAGCCCGAGGTACTAGCTGCCTGCAAACGCATCCGCTCGCATCTCGGCGACCTTGTCGATACGCATCTCGAAGACAATGACGGCGCATATAACGACATTGCCAGCTCAATCATTGCCGCCCGCGACAGCCAAACTGGGAAATCCCTAACCCGCGAGGAACTGATCGATCAGCTGGGCGTCTTTTTTCTGGCCGGCCACGAGACGACCGCAAGCGTGCTCACCTGGGTTTTCTTCATTCTGGCGACTCGCCCTGAAATCCTTCAGCGCGTCCGAAAAGAAGTATCAACGGTCGCTGGCGGCAACACGATCAGCCTCGAGGACACCAAGAAGATGCCACTCGTGCGAAGCATCTTTCGCGAAACGCTGCGGCTCTATCCACCCGTCACCTTTCTGCCGAGAGTAGCCGAACGCGAGACGGTAATTGGCAAACGGCGGATAAAAAGAGGCACGCTTGTAATGATCTCCCCATGGACCATCCACCGGCATCGCGATTTGTGGCCTGATCCGCACGCCTTCGATCCGGAAAGATTCATGCCGGGCCGGGACTATCCCAAGACCGCTTATATCCCTTTCGGTGCCGGACCTCATACATGCGTAGGCGCTTCCTTTGCACTGGCGGAGAGCGCCCTCATCATCTCCCGGCTGGTGCGCCGATTCGATTTTCAGGTGCTTGAACCGGCAAAGGTCAGGGTTGCAGCGAGATTGACAACGCGACCTGCTGAACTGATCCGATGCCAAGTGCTTCAACGGGCCACTTAGGAACCGGCCTCGAGCGGTTGTTCTGTCCCCTGCTCCCGCGTCGTTCGTTCGGATGCCTCTCCGAACCATGCGATATCCCGCATCGCCGCTTCTGCCAGCGTGATTCCTGAAAACATCGATGGCCGAAGCATGTCCCAGCACATAGGTGTCATCAGCAGGAATGGCAGCGGATCATTGAACGACCAGACGACATCTCTTGCGGCAAACATGCCGCGCAAATTCCGCAGGAACTGCCTCGGGCGAAAGAAGTCCTTATAAGCCTCCGTCAAAACCGAATAGCCCTGCTGCATCCGGTCATGCGACTTGAACCAGATTTCACTAACCCGGCCCGGCTCCAGAACCGCGGCAGCCAATCCCACCGGTTCAAGAAAATGCACACCGCTTGTTACCCGCGGATTGCATTCGATGGCCCTCGCCACGCCGTCGTCACCAAGAATGAAATCGAAGGAGATGAAGCCGTCATAACCGGTACGACCCACGAAATCGCTGACCCATTCTTCAACGGCCCGGCTCCCTGTCAGACGCCTGAAACCAACGGCAACTGTTCCGGTCAGGACATCGGCTTCATACACGACGGTTTGTATGACCTTTCCGGAGCAACAAACGCTGAATGAACTGAGGACACGCCCTTCGAGCCATTCCTGCAACACCCAGTTCCCCGGATCATCACCGTCTGGGATCATGCCAAGGGCATCGGAATCGCTGGGAACAGGCATGAAACCGATCCCGGAACAACCGTGACGCGGTTTGATGATTTTGTCCTTTCCCCTGAGAAAACTCGAGGCATCAGCTGCATCTAGCGTGGTTGTTCTCGGAACCGGCAAACCAATCGAACCCGCGTATTTGATGAAATCGGATTTGTCATGCAGCCGCTTGATGGTCGCGAAAGGCGCCGAAAAAAGCGAAGTCCCTTGCGGCAGCCGATCGACATTCTCAAGAAGATGCAGCGCCTCCTCGGAAACCGGTACTATCAGGTTGACCCCCTCTCCTTTCACGATCGCCAGAATATCCTCGATGTAACCGTCCTGATCGGTATTGGGCGCTCTCACCTGGTGGGAGGCGGCGACACTGCGCGAGGGCTTGCAAAGCTGCCATTTGAAAGGTTCGGCGATAATTACCCGACAGCCCGCTTGCGCCAGCGAACGCGCCAGTTCCAATGCCTTTGGCAGGCGGCCAAGTGTAAGTAGAACCGTTCGAGACATCGCTTTCCAGCCCCCAATTCGGCTATCACCATCGTGGTGTCAGCCAAGGTTTACACCTTAATCGATGTTTCACACTTTACACGCTGGCAGAATAGCATCAATCTTGCGCAGGGAGTGGAGGCTCGAAATACGGGGCCCATGTCCTCAGCAGACTTAGAATGTGAGAATGAAGCATTTGTCCACCGCCCGACTGAAAGCAATGGAGTTGACGGACGCTGAACGCGAAGCCTGCCATGCCAGCATCAGAACGGGCTCGAAATCCTTCTACGCGGCCTCCATGCTTCTGCCACGCGATACCCGTTTCGCCGCCCGTGCCCTTTATGCCTTCTGTCGCCATTCCGACGATCTCGTGGATGAAAATGGCAACAGTCGCGTGGCCTGCGCAGAATTAGAAAACCGCCTGGAAAAGATCTATGCGGGTACGCCTTCCGATCTCTTGGCAGATCGCGCATTCGCTTACGTTGTCGAACGCTACAAAATTCCGAGAGCTGTTCCCTCGGCCCTGATCGAAGGTTTTCGGTGGGACGAAGCCGGGCGCAATTATGAGATCCTCGAAGACGTACTCGACTATTCAGCTCGTGTCGCCTCCACCGTAGGCGTCATGATGACCCTGATAATGGGATCGAGAGACCGCCACGTGCTCGCCCGAGCTGCGGAGTTGGGCCTTGCGATGCAATTGACGAATATTGCGCGCGATGTCGGGGAAGATGCGCGTAATGGCAGGCTGTATCTTCCGCAAGCGTGGATGCGGGACGCTGGAATGAGCCCCGAGCAATTTCTTCGAAATCCGACCCACTCGCAACAGTTGGCAACGGTGATTTCACGGCTTCTCGGCAGCGCGGATGAGCTCTATCGCAGTTCCATGACCGGCGTTTCCGGCCTGCCGATGAATTGTCAGACGGCGATAAGGGCCGCGGCTTCGATCTATCGTGAGATAGGCCGGGAAATCGCCAGAAACGATCATGACAGCGTGAGCGCGCGCGCTTTTACCGGCCGCGGTAAGAAGCTTGCATTGATGGGAACGGCCGTCCTGCCCCGACTGGTTGAACCGCCGGTGGCCAGAACTGCGCCTCCGCCATCGATAGCCTTTCTGGTTGAGGCGGCGGCTGATCCGGCATCGCGCTCGGACGAAAACGCGGTTTCGCGCTTTATCGATCTTCTGGCAGCGGCTCAAAAACGTCATGTTGCGAGAACGGCGAGAGCTCGTCGCGGGTTAAGCCGTGCTTGAAAATTATTTTGGACTCATAGAGGCCGCCTACGTGGCAGCTTGCGCCATCGGTTTCTACATCTGGCAGATGCGTTCGCTCAATCATGACATCGCAAAGCGCAAGTCGCGCGAAAAGGACGAAAACGAGTAGACACTGAAACCGTCTTTACCCGCGCCACTGCGAACGTCTTGGCATTCTCACCGGCAGCATCAGCTTGACCAGGCGTGACGCGAGCCGTGGCCCCGAAAAACTCTCATGCATCATATGAAGCTGCTCGCCCTGCAATCTGGTCTCCACCAGCGAGCGCGTATAGAAGGGACTATCCTCGAGCGGGCGAACAAGCTTGGGGGCGGCATTCTCGTCGGAGTGCACGTATCGGTCGACACCCCAAAACCCACGCTTGAGCTTCTGACGTTTCGGTGGCGACCATTCCTCCAGCCTGCCTGTCTTGTTACCCCTTAATGCCAGCAGTTTTCGTTCGCCTGAAAGACACAGCGCATCGTAGAGCATAACCGGCTTACCATCCTTGTCGACCCCACGAGCCCACTCCCAGCGCTCGAAACACTCCTCGACCGGTTCGATTCCCCAATTGGAATCGAAGTATCCATGTCCCTTCCAACTGGGCACATCACCCTTCTCGATCGTCACCTCGATATCTGCGGAAGGCGCAATCGGCCACCACCGGTGCCCACCCAGATCGTCGATATCGAATACCTTGTCCATGATCCCGTGTGGGCGCAAGACGATCCTGCCCTTGAGCCGCATTGGAAGATACTGAACCGGCGGGAAAGGCGGACCTGTTTCGTCGAAGTCGATAATCAGTTCACCGCCCTTCCAGGCGAACGAACTCGGCCCGACCCGGAACTCCGCATGACCGCGTTCCAAAGCGGCCCTGCCTCTTTCAGTCATCGCCCAGCGGTTCCCGTTGACGCTGTAGAGCGCAACATTGATCGCCACATGATTTTCAGGGTCCTCGCGACCGGACCAGGCATAATATGGAGAGAACACCGATCCGACGAAGGCGATGATAACGACGGCGTAGCGTCCGCAATCGCTGACACCGTCGACATACCACCAAAGATAGGAATGGGCAGGCGCGGCTAGGTCGAACCTAGGTCCCTCGCCAGGCACGCCGCCGCCAGCTTCCCGGAAAGCGCCGCCATCGGAACCCCCGGACCCGGATGCACGCTGCCCCCGGCCAGATAAAGCCCCGGCACTGGCCCCCTCGCCCCCTGCCGCTGAAAAGATGCCAGCCATCCGTGCGAAGCCCTCCCGTATAATGCGCCACCGCTTCCCGGAAAAAGTCGTTCGAAGTCCGTTGGCGTCGTCACCGTCAGGTTAGACGGTTCGAGTTCAAGTTCAAATCCGTTCTCAGCGAGGCGGGTCACCATCCGAGCCTGAAGGCCGCGAACAGCCGCATCTGAGAATTTTACCCTGTCGCCGTCCGCAGGCGCATTGATAAGCGCAAACAGCCGCTCGCTATCGTTCCCGGCTCCATCCCCTCCATCTTTGCGATCCTGAGCGCAGAGATAAATGGTTGGATCTTCCGGCAGCCTGCGACGATTGAGGATATGATCGAATTCATCCTTGTAATCGTCGGAAAAGAAGACCGAATGATGCGCCAAGGGAAACGGGGTTTTCCGAATTTTTGCGCACAAGGTCACCGCCGAAAGCGAGCGATTGCCGGGCTCAATTGGTTTCGGTGATCCCGTTTTCGGCATAAGCGTCGATAGCGCTGAAACATCGCCGTTGAACACAACGCAATCCACTGACAAGATCTCGCCCGATGCCAATCGGATTCCGTCTGCACGGTTGCCGGAAAAGCGGACGCCGTCGACCATCTCACCAAATCGCACATCGACACCCAGCGACATCGCCTTTTCGGCAAGCGCCTTCGACAAAGCGAACATTCCGCCATCGACAAGCCAGACCCCATCCTGCTCCACATGGGCAACCAACATCAGCGTCGCCGGAGCCCGAAACGGCGAAGATCCACAATAGGTCGCATAGCGCCCATAAAGTTGACGCAGCCGCCTGTCCGAAAAATAGTTTCCGAGTGCAGACCACAAAGTGGAAAACGGCCGCAGCGAAAACAGCAAATCGGGCCGCAGGAACCCGATACGACGGCTCAACTCAATCGGCCCCGGCCGCTGTGCGTCGATATAGCTTCGCTGGAGGAGCCTGAACACCGTCGCGCTGTCCGCGCAAAATCTGCGATACCCGTCGGCATTTTCTTCGTCGGAGAATTCTGCGATCGCTTCCGCGGTTCGATCGATATCGGCGAACAGATCGAGATCACTGCCGTCCCGCCACCAATGACGTGCCAGAACCTTCGCCGGACGAAGCGTCACCAGATCATCGAGCGAACAACCGGCGCCGGCAAGATACTCGTCGAAAACCCATTTCATTGTCATCACGGTGGGCCCGCCGTCGAGATACGTATCACCCGCTGCCACCCGGCGCATTTTGCCGCCAGGGGCATTTTCCTTCTCCACGAGCGTTACCCGGAAACCCCTAAGGACAAGGCAGATCGCAGCGGTCAGCCCCCCTACACCAGCACCCACGACAACGATTTTCTTCCCTTTCGCGATGACTCGCTCCTCCCTGTCATTCATCAGATTTCCCAATGCCGTCCCAAGAAGTTTACACGTCACCGGCTTGTGTCAACTTTAATTTACAATTAGAGTGTCTAGAGAAAACGACAAATGCACAGGGAGAGCGGGCATGGACGCCATCAAGCGGATCGATCGCGGAATGGAAAAGGCCATCGCCTTTGCGACCGCAAGAGGACGCCCACCTATCCTGGCCGACGCCTTGAAATATGCCGTTTTTCCCGGCGGCGCCAGAGTGCGCCCGAGGCTGTGCCTCGCAATCGCGGGCGCCTGCGGTGACAAGAACCCGGCTGCGGCCGATTCAGCAGCGGTTGCGATCGAGCTTTTACACTGCGCATCGCTGGTTCACGACGACATGCCATGCTTCGACGACGCCGCAATCCGTCGGGGCAAGCCGTCGGTTCATATCAAGTTCGATGAGCCGATCGCGCTCCTCACGGGTGACGCGCTTATCGTGCTCTCCTTCGAAACCATCGCGCGGGAATGCGCCCTCACTCCGGAATTGATCGGTCCGCTGATCGCGACGATCGGCCGTGCTGTCGGCATGCCACATGGAATCGTTGCCGGTCAGGGCTGGGAGAGCGAGCCGGAAATCAAGCTCGAGGATTACCATAAGGCGAAAACGGCAGCGCTTTTTACCGGCGCGACAGCCGCCGGCGCTATTGCAGCCGGTGCCGATCCGCTGCCATGGATGCCGCTCGGCAATGCGCTCGGCGCCGCCTACCAGGTCGCCGATGACCTTCATGACATGAAGGCGGAAAGCGGCGATATGGGCAAGCCGTGCGGCCAGGACGCGAATTTCGAACGTCCGAATTCGGTCCGTGAGCTTGGCGTCCAGGGGGCACTCGAAGCGCTGCGCAAACGCGTCGAAGAAGCTGTCGAGGCAATTCCAGAATGCAAGGGCGCCGACATGCTGCGGGCATTAATCCGAAATGAAGCGACACGGCTCGTTCCGAAGAATCTGGCGCATACCGCGGCCTGACGGCAGGGCGCAAAAAACGTCAGCAAGAGCAGGATGGAAGCAGACATATGCGCTTGTTCGACCGGCTTCGTGAATGGCGCAACCGGAAAATCGCCGATCCGGACTTCCGACGCAAGATCGCTACTTTCCCGCTCAGCCGCCCAATTTCAAATTATCAGGCAAACGCTCTTTTTCACCTGACCGCCGGATTTGCCTTCTCGCAAATACTCTATTTCATGGTCCATGAAGGCCTGATTGGTGAGATTGCCGAAACGCCACGCACAAGTGCAGATCTCGCGGCTGAGCATGGCTTTGACCCCCGTAAACTCAATATGATGCTCGAAGCCGCAGCCGGCCTCGGGCTGATTGCGAAGACCTCTGAAGGAAAGTGGACGCTCGCGGATTTCGGCGCCGTCATCCATGGCGACCCTGGCATTACCGCCATGATCGAACATCATGCGATGCTCTATGAAGATCTCGCTAGCCCTGAAAAACTTCTCCAAAGCGCAGCGCCGGATACCCTGACGCGTCACTATTGGTCATACGCGACCTCGCCCGACCCAGCTTCCATCGAGAAAGCGGCTGCCAGCCCCTATTCGGAACTGATGCGTGTCAGCCAGGCAATGTTGGCTGAAGAGGTCATCGGCACCCATCCCCTTGGCAAGCATAAGCGCGTCCTCGATGTCGGTGGCGGCGACGGCGCATTCCTCGCAGCGGTAGGGAGCCATCATCCCGGTCTGCATCTTTCCCTTTTAGATCTGCCGCCGGTCGCAGAACGTGCAAAGAGATTTCTCGCTGAACAAGGAATGGCTAACCGGTCCGACACCTATGGCGGAAGTTTCTTCGATCCGCCTTTACCCGAGGGAAACGACCTGATCACCCTTATACGGATTGTCTGCGATCATGACGACGATAATGTTCTGCGCCTGCTACGAAACATCCGAAAAGTGATGCGCCCCGCAGACACCCTCCTGATCGCAGAGGCGATGGCGGCAGGAAAAACCGGAGAATCCCTCGCTCAAGCCTATTTCAACGCGTATTTCCTCGCGATGGGGTCCGGGAAGTGCCGCTCACCCGAAGAAATATTCTCACTGTTGAAAAAGGCCGGATTTTCCCAAATGCGCTTCAAACCAAGCAATATCCGCCTGATTACGGGCCTGATCATCGCCAAATCCTGAAAAATTTTGTTCACGGTGCTGACATGCCATCGCCTTGTGTGTAAAATTAGGTTGACAGTTTTATTTGTCAATTTAAGGTTACACATGGAGGCAGAGCCTTTTGGATCAATCCCAATTGGCCGTAACAATGGAAACAAACGCCGTCATACTCGGTAGGCCCATGGAGGTAGGCATTCAGCCAGTCGAACTGGTCGATGCCGGAGAGGCCGACATCATCGTCGACACCTTATGGAGCGGTATCAGCACCGGTACGGAAAAGCTTTTCTGGAACGGTACGATGCCCCCCTTCCCCGGTATGGGATACCCCCTGGTGCCCGGCTATGAGTCGGTTGGGCGGATTGTCGAAGCCGGTCCGCAATCGGGGCACCTCACCGGTGAACTCGTGTTCATACCGGGCGCGCGCTGCTTCAAGAATGTTTCGAGCCTCTTTGGCGCAAACGCCTCGCGTCTGGTTGTCGATGGCAAGCGCGCTGTCACACTTCCCGAGTCCCTGGGCGAAGAGGCGGTTCTTCT
>JAHEHW010000317.1 GCA_024639745.1 Salaquimonas sp.
AAGCGGCGCGAGATACGGTGACTTACAAATATCCAACCGGCGCCTTGTCGATCATCGATCTTGATATTGGTTCATGGAGTGAGGCCGGACAGGGCAGCGGCGTCCTTGTCGATTTTTTGATGCCTAAGCCCTATCGGACATTTTCTTGATATCATGTTTCTAAACGTGGCCAGTCAATCGCTGGCTTCTAATTGCGGTCTTGCTATTGCATCGCGAAGCGTCAGCCGCGATATCAGGGCGGTTGCTGGGTATGTCCGCTTGTGGCTGACATGCCGGCAACCAGGATAATCATTACGGGAACCAGAATTGCCCCGGCTAACGACATTTACAGACGAAGCTTGGATCGCCCTCGAAAATCTTCAAGACTCGCTAAGCGGCATCGTAGCACCAACCATCCGGTTGGGCGTTACCGGTCTGGCGAGATCCGGAAAGACGGTTTTCATCACCTCGCTGATTCACAATTTACTCCATGGCGGTCGACTGCCTTTGTTTGACGCGCAATCCTCGGGTCGCATCGCCAAGGTGGAGCTTCGTCCACAACCCAGCATGGCGCTGCCAAGATTTCAGTATGAGGAACACATCAACACGCTGCTCGACGAGCGGGAATGGCCGCAATCAACCCGGTCCATTTCGGAACTCAGATTGACGCTTAACTATGAATCGCGCTCGACATGGAAGCGTCGGTTCACTCCCAGCACGCTCAATATCGATATCGTGGACTATCCGGGCGAATGGCTGCTAGACCTCCCGCTCCTCGGGATGAGTTATGCGGAATGGAGCCGTCAGGCGCTATCCCTCGCGCGGCTCGGCAAACGTGCCGAATATGCAAAGCCATGGCTCGACATGGTCAAGACCCTCAACCGCAACGAGTCTGCGGACGAAGGCGCAGCGCGTAAACTTGCAGCACTGTTTACCGATTATCTGAAGCGGTGCCGGGAAGACGATGCGGCCCTTTCCACCCTGCCACCGGGGCGATTTCTTATGCCGGGCGATCTCGAAGGATCCCCTGCCCTCACTTTTGCGCCGCTTGACATAGAAGACGGGCAACCGCCCCGCGACAGCCTGCATGCGATGATGCAGGAGCGCTTCGAAGGGTATAAGAACGTCGTGGTTCGGCCGTTCTTCAGAGATCACTTCGCGCGCCTGGACCGGCAGATCGTGCTGGTCGATACCTTGCATGCGATCAACGCAGGGCATGAAGCCCTTGTCGATCTGGAAACAGCGCTCACCGATATTCTTCGTTGTTTCAAGACCGGAAGCTCGAACCCGTTGGCCGCGCTGGTATCGAGACGGATCGACGGAATCCTGTTTGCCGCCACCAAGGCCGATCATGTGCATCACGAAAACCACGACCGGATGGAAGCTGTCCTGGAAAAACTCGTGGAAAGGGCGATGACGCATGCACGGTACCAGGGAGCAAGCATCGATGTTGTCGCGATGGCCGCCGTACGGGCCACCCGCGAAGCAATCATCAAAGAAGGTGGAGAGAGTTTTCCGGTGATTGTCGGGACACCTATCAAGGGCGAAGAAATTGACGGCGAACGTTTTGACGGCAACACCGAGACTGCAATTTTCCCGGGAGACCTGCCGGAAGATCCCGCCACTCTTTTCCAGCCAGGAGGCGAACAGCCTGACGAGGGGCAACCCGTGAAGTTCGTCCGGTTCAAGCCTCCAGAGCTTGAGGTAACAGGCTCCGGCGTGACGCGTTCCCTGCCTCATATCCGGCTTGACCGTGCGATTGAATTCCTGCTCGCTGACGATCTTGCGTGAGGCGCAGACATGACAAAACCGACCAGCCGCAAACCAAAGAGTTTCAAGCTCGATACGAAAGCCTCCGAAAAGCAGTTCGCACCGAAGCGCGGGTCCTCGAAAACAGCCGCTGAAAGCAGACAAAGGCGGCCAAGAGCCATCGAACCGCCATCCGATCTTCAATTCCTCCCGCCGGAAGCGGTGGATGAGGCGTATAGCCGGGCGGATGAAATGACTCCGCCCCCGCCGCCTCCGATCAAGAAAGGCTTTGGCTGGGGCAAGCTGATGCTTTCTGCTTTCAGCGCGCTCGCCATGCTGGCGATTGGCGTCGCGCTGGATCAATTCATCCGCGACCTGTTTGCACGGAATGACTGGCTCGGCTGGGCAGCCATCGCGCTTACGGCGATAGCGGTCTTCGCAACGCTTGGTCTCGTAGGTCGCGAAATGCTGGCCATGTTCAGGCTTTCGACCCTGGAGGGGTTAAAGGACCGTGGTGAGACGGCAAAAGCGGAAAATAATCTCAAGAATGCTCGCAGCATCACGATTGAAATCGGCAGCTTGTTCGCCAGCAGGCCGGAGACGGCGCATAGCCGATCCGAATTGGAGGCGCACGGACAGGATGTGATGAGCGCCAAAGAGCTTCTATTTCTGGTGGAACGGGATCTTCTTGCGCCTCTGGACAAGAAGGCGCGGACGATGGTCATGCAGTCCGCCAGGAGGGTGTCCATAGTGACGGCAGTAAGCCCGCGGGCCTTGATCGATATCGCTTATGTCCTGATGGAAAACACCCGCCTGATCCGCAAAATTGCCGAGCACTATGGTGGACGCCCGGGATTTTTCAGTTCCATGAAACTGATCCGTCAGGTTTTGACCCATTTGGCAGCTACCGGTGCAATCGCAGTCGGTGAAGGCCTGATGCAGCAAATCGTGGGGCATGGGATCGCCGCGCGGGTATCAACAAGATTGGGTGAAGGCGTAATAAACGGACTGCTCACAGCCCGAATTGGCATTGCCGCAATCGATGTCTGCCGTCCGCTGCAATTCGATGCCGAACGACGTCCGGGCGTTAACGATTTCCTTTCAGCGCTTACAATATCCGAAAAAAAGGCGCATAATGGAAAACCTAACGCTGCCTAGGTCGATTGAAATATCTTGTTACCGACCGTGGGAAGAATTGCTTAACCATTTTGAGTAAGCTTTGCCTCAAATACAATCGATCTGAAAGCCGAGTTCAATGTTCCGCCTGTCTTCCATTTTCCTGCTTTGCTGGGCAGCCCTTGCCTCCGCTGCTTTTGCGTCGGATATCCGCTTCTTCGAATCCGTAGAGGGTCGCTGGGCGGGTCCCGGTGAAATCGTAGCGGGCAAATACAAGGGAACGAAATTCACCTGTGTCTTCACAGGCGACAACGCACAATCGAAACCCGGGATGAACATTGACGGTTATTGCCGCGTCGGGGTGTTTTCCCAACCCATGAACGCCATCATTCAGAAAGC
>JAHEHW010000024.1:0-4360 GCA_024639745.1 Salaquimonas sp.
CTAGATCGATATCGATGGGTCGCAGATCGTGGTCGAAGTCTGCTACCGGTTTTCACCGAACGAGGTTCTCAATCGCGAAAGCGTCACAGTAGTCAACGGTCTGATATCACGATCCGTTCAGGAACAAATCGGTGACGCCTGCACAGGGTTCTGAAATTGCGATACCGGCGGAGCGCAAAACTCCGCCGAATGCAGGATTCTTAGGCCGCATTCTTCGCCTTGAGCAGATTGCGGTTCACCAATAGCTCAGCGATCTGCACCGTGTTTAGCGCGGCACCTTTTCTCAGATTGTCTGACACGACCCAAATATTCAGACCGTTTTCGATCGTTGAATCCTCGCGGATTCTGGAGATATAGGTCGCATCCTCGCCGGCGCATTCATGCGGCGTCATGTAGCCGCCATCTTCACGCTTATCAATGACAAGACATCCTGGCGCTTCACGCAGTATGTCCCGCGCCTCGTCAGCCGAAATCGCCTTTACGAACTCGATGTTGACAGCTTCAGAATGACCGATGAAGACAGGCACCCGAACGGCCGTACAGGTGACTTTGATCGCCTTGTCGAGCATCTTCTTAGTTTCCGCGACGACCTTCCACTCTTCTTTCGTGGAGCCATCGTCCATGAAGGCGTCGATATGCGGGATCACGTTAAAGGCGATACGTTTTGGAAATTTCTTGTTCTCGACCTCGTCAGCCACGAAAACGGCACGGGTCTGGTTGAACAGCTCGTCCATCGCGTCTTTGCCGCCACCTGATACTGACTGATAGGTAGAAACCACGATCCGCTTGATCACAGCTTTGTCGTGGAGAGGTTTAAGCGCGACAACCAACTGAGCGGTCGAGCAATTGGGATTGGCAATAATGTTCTTTTTGGAGAACTCACTGATCGCATCCGCATTCACTTCCGGAACGATAAGAGGCACGTCCGGGTCATAACGCCATGCCGACGAATTGTCGATCACGACGCAACCCTGTTTTGCGATCTTGGGCGACCATTCTTTCGAGATGGTTCCGCCAGCCGACATCAATGCAATATCAGTATCCGAGAAATCGTAGTCGTCGAGCGCCTTGACCTTGAGCGTCTTGTCGCCAAAAGAAACTTCGGTTCCAACGCTGCGGCGCGATGCCAACGGAACGACGGTATCCGCAGGAAATCCGCGTTCGGCGAGGATGTCCAGCATTTCGCGGCCCACATTACCGGTGGCACCGATGATCGCAATTTTATAACCCATTATGAGTTTCCTTTTCAGGCTCTTGAGGTTTCAGCCGATATGGCGGGCAGCCCCTTCCTGTTCAATGCCGCCCGATCGCACCGATACGGAGCAGCTGCCGTCTCTCCCGGATACCGCCAGGAAGAGGAACGCGCATTCGGAAAGATCAGACCGTCTTACCGGTCTTGGTCTTTGATACGGTTGTTGTAGAGGGCGACCCGCTATCCGCAGAGAGCGCACGATCTGAACCCATCCGCATACCGATCTGGCGCGGAATAATTCGTTCAAATCTGACAGGCAAAGAATGCATTGTGACCTCTGGGGCGGCGATTAAGCGTGTCATACCGCTTTTCCCCAAAGAGTCAAATTATACAATCGCGTCATATCCCTTGCCGGATCAATGGCCCTGATCTGGAAAAGGCGCTCTGGCAAAGAGGATCATGCTCGGGCAGGCATTCCAGCCATCTTTGCCAGGATCGCATCGCCCATTTCGCTTGTCGAAACCTTCTTGCAGCCGTCGCTCATGATATCTGGTGTCCGAAGCCCGTCTTCCAGCACATCCGAGATAGCCTTTTCGATGGCATCTGCTTCGGCGATCATGCCAAATGAATAACGCAGACACATCGCGAAGGAAGCAATCATCGCGATTGGGTTTGCAACACCCTGACCCGCGATGTCTGGCGCCGAGCCGTGGACCGGTTCATACAAGGCTTTTCGCTTGCCGGTCTTGGAATCGGGGGCGCCAAGCGACGCTGATGGCAGCATTCCAAGAGATCCTGTCAGCATCGCAGCAACGTCGGAAAGCATGTCCCCGAAGAGGTTGTCGGTAACGATCACGTCGAACTGTTTTGGCCACCGGACCAACTGCATGCCACCCGCATCGGCCAGCATATGGGTAAGCTCGACATCGCTATATTTGGCGGCATGGGTCTGGGTAACGACTTCGTTCCAGAGAACGCCGGATTTCATCACATTTCGCTTTTCCATCGAACAGACTTTGTTGTTCCGTGTGCGTGCCAGTTCAAAGGCCACACCGGCTATCCGTTCGATTTCGTAAGTGTCGTAAACCTGCGTATCGATCGCCCGCTTTTGTCCATTTCCCAGATCTGTAATCGTCTTGGGTTCGCCGAAATAGACACCGCCGGTCAGTTCGCGAATGATGAGAATGTCGAGACCTTCGATAACCTCTTTCTTGAGCGACGAGGATTGCGCGAGTGCCGGATAGCAGATCGCCGGTCGAAGATTGGCGAACAGTTCCATGTCTTTGCGCAGGCGCAGCAATCCAGCCTCCGGTCGCACATCATAGGCAACGCCGTCCCATTTCGGTCCGCCAACGGCACCGAACAGAACCGCATCCGCGGTAAGCGCTTTTGCCATGTCCTCTTCTGAAATCGCTGCGCTATGGGCGTCATAAGCCGATCCGCCAACGAGCCCTTCGTCTGTTTTGAATCCTGTGTCCCGGTGTTCATTCATCCACGCGATGAGTTTACGAACCTCGTCCATGGCTTCCGGGCCAATGCCATCACCGGGAAGAAGAAAAAGCGTACGTTCAGACATGGGTCAAACCTCACAATGCGAACGGCGCTGCGCCGCTCATTTCGAAAGACAGGTAAATGGTATTCGTCAGACCCAGGGGCGCTGTTCGTGCATCCGGTTTTCGAACTGGTCGATTGCCGGTGCCTTGTGGAGGGTCTCACCGATATCGTCGATACCATTCAACAGCTTGTGCTTGCGGTCCGGATCGATATCAAAACGGATTTCGCCGCCGTCCGGACCCGAGATGGTCTGGTTTTCAAGATCAACCGTGAGCGTGGCGTTTGCGCCCCGCTTTGCATCGTCCATCAACGCCTCGAGCTCGTCTTCACTTACCCGGATCGGCAAGATGCCGTTCTTGAAACAGTTGTTGTAGAAGATGTCGGCAAAACTTGTCGAAATAACGCAGCGGATGCCGAAATCGAGCAGAGCCCAGGGCGCGTGTTCCCGCGACGAACCGCAACCGAAATTGTCGCCGGCAACTAGGATTTCAGCCTTGCGGTAGGCCGGCTGATTGAGGACGAAATCTGGTTTCTCGGAGCCATCCTCTTCGAAGCGCATTTCAGCAAAAAGACCTTTACCCAAGCCGGTGCGCTTGATCGTTTTGAGATAGTCCTTCGGGATGATCATATCCGTGTCCACATTAACGATCGGCAAAGGCGCCGCAACGCTGGTGAGCTTCGTAAACTTCTGCATGGCCCAATTATTCTGTTGTTCTGGATAGTGCCGCGCGGTTTACAACAAGAAAACGCTGCCGTCGAGGCCTAACGGGCGCTTATCGGCGTAAGTTTTATCTTCCGGCTTGCCTGCGAAACGCTTCCCGGGCAAAAGACTGGAATGGTATTTATTCCAGACATTGCAGGCGCCAGCTTTTTGCCGAGACGCTCGATCCTATTCATGCCGGTTTCCAACGAAAGGGCACTGGCGAAAGCGCCGGATCTTGATTGCGATGGTATCATCCTCGATCTTGAAGATGCCCTCGCCGACGGGGATCGCGTGGCCGCCCATGAACGCTTGGCCAAGGATTTGGAGCGCAAACATTTCGGGCATCGGGAAATTGCAATCCGCACGACCGCATCCAATACTTCCACATTCAAGGCGGACCTCGACGCGGCACTCGCCTTCGGACCGGACGCGATCCTGCTGCCGAAAGTCGACGACGGTGCCGAAATCAGACGTGTGAGAGCGATGATGGACGGTTCCAAAGCGCGGCCCGCGATCTGGGCCATGATCGAAACGCCGCAGGCAATCATGAGACTTGCCGAGATCGCAAGCGCAGGAAGCGGCCTTGCTGCGCTGACGGTTGGACCGAACGACGTCTCCCGGCTGACCGGCACAGAGATGACCGGCGGAAGAAGCCATCTTCATCCATGGTTGATGATGATGATAGCCGCCGCCCGGGCCAACGGTCTGGCCGTGTTCGACGGCGTCTACAACAATTTTCGCGACATTAAGGGTTTCACCAGTGAATGCGAGCAAGGCCGCGCCATGGGCTTTGACGGAAAAACCCTCATTCACCCGCATCAGATCGCAGCGGCCAATGAGGCCTTCGGGCCGTCACGCGTGGAGCTCGATCGCGCGAGACAGATAGTCGAGACCTATGAGCGGGATGACAA
>JAHEHW010000024.1:4370-10467 GCA_024639745.1 Salaquimonas sp.
GCAACAAGAACGTGCTTCAGATCAACGGGGAAATGGTCGAGAGGCTGCATTACAGGATGGCGAGAAAACTGCTGGATCATTTCGACCAGCCTTGGAATAAGGGAACATGGGTTTGACCAGACTATACCGGTTTCTCACAGGCCCTGACGACTCTTCATTCTGTGACAAGGTTTCCAAAGCGCTTTCCGAGGGTTGGGAGCTTTATGGCGACCCGCAATACACATCCGATCCGGCAACCGGCCATTTACATTGCGGCCAGGCGGTGATCAAGGAAGTCGATGCGCCATATGAACCCAACAAAAAGCTGGGGGAATACTGATTGTCCGTTAAGCTGCGCTTTTATCCGTCGTAATCGAGAGAATATCCGGCCGCACGCACGGTCCGAATCGGATCCGCTGCACCTTCCTGGTGCAGCGCCTTTCTCAAACGACCGACATGCACATCGACAGTGCGGAAATCAATGTCCAGATCGTGTCCCCACACACGGTCGAGCAATTGCTCACGGCTCCAGACCCTGCCGGGTCGCTCCAACAGAACCGTAAGCAGCCTGAACTCCGTCGGTCCCAACTTGACCGGCATGCCATTACGTAAAACACGATGACGACCAGGATCGAGTTCCAGATCGCCGTGCTGGAGCAGTTCTCCAACGCTTGCAGGCCGGGTGCGGCGCAAAAGAGCCTTCGCGCGCGCCAGCAATTCATTGATCGAGTACGGCTTCACGACATAGTCATCAGCGCCGGTTTCAAAGCCCCGGAGTTTATCTCCCTCTTCACCACGCGCCGTTAGCATGATGATGGGTATCGCGCGGGTCTCGGCGCTTTTCTTCAATTGGCGGCAGACCTCGATACCGGAAAGTTTCGGCAGCATCCAATCGAGAATGACGATATCAGGATCGTCTTCCCTTACCGCCAGAAGGCCTTCCTCACCGTCTCTTGCAACGCGTACTTCGTAATTCTCTGAACTGAAATTGTACGAGAGAAGCTCTGCCTGGGCAGGCTCGTCCTCGATGATCACCACGGTGGGCAACTGTATGGAAGCAGAGCTCATTTCCATGAATTTCCGTGTCAATTACCGTTCCGAGGTTCTTCAGCTGCGATGGTCGCAATCAGGTCGCTTTTCGGACGATCTTCATCCGGAAGCGCACCAGTCACGAGATAGGTGATCTGTTCGGCAATTCCGGTAACATGGTCTCCCATCCGCTCCAGATTCTTCGCAATGAATAGAAGATGCATGCTGGCGCTGATGTTTCTCGGATCTTCCATCATATGCGTCAGCAATTCGCGGAACAGCGTATTGTGCATATGATCGACTTCTTCATCGCGCCTCCGCAATTCTTCGGCCATATCGGTATCGCGTTTCACGAAAGCATCCAGAACATCGCCCACCATTTCGCGAACCATTTTGCCCATACGCTTGAGCGTGGCCGCCGAAGACCCGACAGGCGTATCATCGGCAATGATTGTCGCTCGTTTAGCGATATTCTTCGCATAATCCCCGATCCGCTCCAGATTTGTGGAAACCCTGAGGGCGCACACTACGCTTCTGAGGTCTGCAGCCATCGGTTGGCGAAGGGCCAGCAGTCTCACAGCAAGTTCGTCCGTCTCGATTTCAAGTGCATCGACACGCCGATCGTTTTTGATGACCTTGCTGCAAAGTTCCTTGTCCCGGTTGACCAGGCCCATTACCGAGTCATCGATCAGGGCTTCGACAATGCCGCCCATCTCCAGGAGTTTGCTCTCGATGGTGCCCAACTCTTCGTCGAAGGATTTGACGATATGTGATGATTCCATGGCTCTCGTCCTAAAGATGGTCAGCAGTTTTCGGACTAGCCGATTCTACCGGTGATGTAATTTTTGGTTCGCTCTTCCCGCGGGTTCTGGAAGATCTCGTCCGTGTCGCCGTGCTCGACGAGATTCCCCAGGTGAAAAAACGCGGTCTTCTGGGAAACACGCGCTGCCTGCTGCATCGAGTGGGTGACGATGACGATCGTGTAATTCTCGCGCAATTCGTCGATCAGTTCCTCGACCGTTGCTGTTGCGATGGGATCTAGCGCGGAGCAGGGTTCGTCCATGAGGATGACTTCCGGACTGACCGCGATGGCTCGTGCAATGCAAAGCCTTTGTTGCTGCCCCCCGGAAAGCCCGGTACCGGGCTGATGCATCCGGTCCTTCACCTCCTGGAAAAGACCGGCGCGCCGGAGGCTGGTAACGACGATCTCTTCAAGGTCCGTCTTGTTACGTGAAAGACCGTGAATTCGCGGACCATACGCGACATTCTCGAAGATCGATTTCGGAAACGGGTTAGGTTTCTGGAACACCATGCCGACCCGCGCGCGCAGTTCGACAACGTCAATCTTCGGGTCATAAATGTCATCGTCATCAAGCGTGATCTTGCCGGTCACTCGGCAGATGTCGATGGTGTCGTTCATCCGGTTAAGACAGCGAAGGAAAGTTGACTTCCCACAACCCGAAGGCCCGATCAACGCCGTTACTTCATTAGCGCCGATATCGAGATTGACATCGAAAAGGGCCTGCTTTTCACCGTAGAAAACATTGACATTCTCGCCGCGCATCTTCGGTTTTGCGGCTTCATGCAACATGCCAGGCAGATGGCTCGTAGCCGCCTCCGACTTGTATATCTTGTTACTGTCCATTTTCATCTCTCTCAATTCCTTGAATGTCCGGGATCACTTTACAGATTACCAGCGTCGTTCGAAACGCTTGCGCAGAATGATCGCCGCAATATTCATTACCGCCAGGAAGCACAGAAGGACGATAATGCCGCCCCAGGCCTTCTCGTAGAAACTGTAATCTGCGCGCGCGGCCCAGGTATAAATCTGTGCGGGCATGGCCGAATTGGGCTCAACGAAACCCGACATGAAACTTTCCGGATAGCCTGTTGCTACAAAACCGACCATGCCAATCAGCAGAAGCGGCGCGGTTTCACCTAACGCTTGCGCCAGACCGATGATCGTTCCGGTGAGAATACCCGGCATGGCAAGCGGCAGGACATGGTGAAAAACAGCCTGCGTTTTCGAGGCGCCGACGCCGAGCGCGGCCTCGCGGATTGAGGGTGGCACGGACTTCAGCGATGCACGCGTCGAGATGATGATGGTAGGCAATGTCATCAGCGTCAACACCAACCCACCAACCAGCGGCGCGGACTGCGGCAGATGCATGAACTGGATGAATACCGACAGACCCAGAATACCAAAGACGATCGAGGGTACGGCAGCCAGATTGGAAATGTTGACCTCAATCAGGTCGGTGAACCGATTCTGGGGCGCGAATTCCTCCAAATAGATGGAAGCGGCAACGCCGATCGGCAGAGACAGGACCAGAACGACCAGCATCATGAAGAAAGAACCAATCACAGATGCGCCAATTCCGGCGGCACCAGGGTTATCGACACCAGTATCGGCGCCCGTGATGAAGTTCCAGTCGAAAACGTTCTGAATGATACCGTTTCCGCGCAGTACATCGACGAGGTCAAGATCGCTGCGCATCAGGAAGCGGCTGTCCGTCATGGAATCACGTGTAATGCGGCCGTTGATATAGCCGTTGACCCGAGACGAGGCTGCCAGCGAGAACTTGACCGGCTGCCCGAGCTGATCCGTATTTTCACGGTAGAACTCACGCAGCGTACTGCCGACCTTGCCCAGAAGGCGCTCGGTTGCCTCCTCGGTGAATTCGACATTTTCCGCGCTGCCGGCCATTCTTTGCTGCAGGCTTTGAATGAAATATTGCGAATAGGCTTTGGTTTTGAAGAGTTGTCCTTCGGCAGCCTCGTACTGTTCTTCGCTGAGCGTGAAATCAATCTCCACTACTGTCTTGCTGAAGGCCGGGATGCCCGAGCTAAAGATCGAGTAGCCAAGGACGGCCAGAAAGAAAAGGCCGATAACGATCGCCCCGATACCATAAGCGCGGAACCGCTTCTCCGCATTGTTGCGGGCGATTGTACGTCGACGCGTAGCGTCGGGATTGGCACGGATTCCGGTAGCAGGTGCGTTCGTGCTTGTGCTCACTCATATTGCTCCCGGTACTTGCGGACGATGTAGAGGGCGATGATGTTCAGCCCGAGCGTGATGACGAATAGCGTCATGCCGAGGGCAAAAGCGACCAGAGCCTCGGGAGATGAGAAATCCGCATCGCCCGTCAGCTGGCTGACAATCTTTGCGGTAACCGTTGTCATCGCCTCGAACGGGTTCAAGGACATTCTGGCCGCAGCGCCTGCGCCAAGAACAACGATCATGGTTTCTCCGATGGCCCTCGAGGCAGCGAGCAAAATGGCACCGACAATGCCTGGAAGCGCTGCAGGAAGAACAACCTTCTTGATCGTTTCGGATTGCGTCGCGCCAAGCGCATAGGAGCCGTCGCGCATAGATTGGGGCACGGCGTTAATGATGTCATCAGATAGAGAGCTGACAAACGGGATCAACATGATGCCCATGACGAGACCCGCAGTCATGACAGCTGTTCCTGCCTGCATGATCCCCACCCCCTCGTCGCCAAAAACCGCGAGCAACAGTGGCCCAACTGTCAGTAGCGCGAAAAGGCCGTAGACGATCGTGGGGATGCCAGCCAGGACTTCAAGCATGGGTTTTGCCATGGCGCGCAATTGCGGTCCGGCATATTCAGAGAGGTAGATCGCCGCAAAGAGGCCAATCGGCACAGCGACCACCAGGGCGACGAGAGAAATATACAGCGTTCCCCAAAGGAGTGGCAAAATACCAAGATCCGAACTACCGCCGCGACCGGAAAAGCTCGGTGCCCAGCTGGTACCGAAGAAGAAATCGGATGCCGGATAGAGCGTGAAAAATTCATAGGTATTGAAGATCAGCGAAAGAACGATACCGATCGTCGTCAGGATAGCGATCGAAGCCGCCGAGATCAGAAGAACTTTTAGGCCATTCTCGACGACATTGCGGGCGCGAAATCGAGGCTGTGTCTCACGAATTCCCCAGATCAAGCCGAGCAGCGACAGCGCGACCACAGCAATGATCATGTAGAACCTTCCATCTCGCCGCATGCTCCGGTAACTCTGCGCAGCTTGCAGCATAGGCCGCGTTATTTCGGAGGTCAGAATTTGTCCCGCAGATTTGAACCCTTCCGTAATGCTGTTCAAATCTGCATTCGGGTCGCGGGCAAGCTCATCGCTAATTGTTCCTTGGGCGACAGTCGAGTCGAGGCCGTCGGCAACTCTTCGAACTTCCGCCATCAAGAGGCCTAGGCTCGACGTTTCGCTGACTGCGGACTCCGGGATCGAGGAAGAAATCGAATAATTGACGTAAAGCGGCTGGGCGATCGACCAGACCACCAGTAGTAGTGCAGCAGGAACCAGCGCTTTTAGGGCGACGTTGCTGCCATAATATTTGGGCATGGAATGCAGATTGCGCTGGTCACCATTGACCAGGGAAAGAGCGCGCTGGCGCCCTAGGAAGAAACCCGTGGCTGACAAGGCTAAGATGAAGAGTAGGGCCCATAAGACGAGCATGACGTTCCAATCGGCTTTTACTGCCTGAAGGATGGATGCAAAAGAGCAGCACTATGTCCGCTCTTTCCAAAGAGTACTACTCCCCACTTTTACGGCGGGGAGTGGACTTTACTTTGATTACATGGACGAACCCATGGTTTTTTCTTCGGCAACCGTCGCCTGAACAGCTGACAGCTCAGGATCGGAAACGAGACCATAGTTGGAGAGCGGGCCATTCGGGCCTGCAATCTCGTCGGATACGAAAAACTGTGCGTATTCTTTCACGCCAGGAATGATGCCGATATGCGCCTTCTTGATGTAGAAGAACAGTGGCCGCGAAACCGGATACTCGCCAGAGGCGATGGTGTCGGTCGAAGGAGAAACGCCGGACATTGTGGCGACCTTCAGCTTGTCAGTGTTGTTTTCATAGAAAGCCAGACCGAATACGCCGATACCATCGGAATTTGCATCGATGCGCGCCAGAGTCTCGGTGTAGTCGCCGTCGATGTCGACTGATTTACCGTCCTGACGAACGTCAAGGCATGCATCCTCGGCATCGTCTTCGGTCGTGCCGGCTTTGAGCATGGCTTCCATTGCACCGGTAGCTTCGCAGCCGATCAACAGC
>JAHEHW010000025.1:0-5613 GCA_024639745.1 Salaquimonas sp.
ACGATTTGCCTGTCAGCATTACCCAGATAGGCGACGGTAACCCAAAGCGCCGCTCCCAGAGCGATAACAGCGACGAGCAGACTGCCAGTCGCCAGCGGACCATACGGAAATTGCTTCGGAGACGGCTCTGATCCCGGTTGCTTTTTTCCCAGAGGACGATCCAGATCACTCAAGATGAAAGCACTCCTCATGGCCGGCTCCGATTTCACCCGAACCTCCGGGATTGAAACGAATCAGCCGAACTTGCACCCTGAACAGAAACCAAAAAAAACAACCGCCCGCAACATGAGTGCGGGCGGCTTCGGTTTCTTGACTTAAAGTCTGCAGCCTAGTTTGGCAGCGCCTTGTTCGGATCCGGCGGGAAAACACCTTCGGCTGTTTTGACACCTTCGATCAAATCCAGCGCATAATTCAGCTGGATGTCGTCTTTCGGATCCGGCGGAACATAGGCGACCGAGCCCGAGCCATCCTCATCCTCGGCTTCGCCGCTAATGTGGCCACGCAATTTCGACTCTCCGGCAGCCTCGACTCTGCCACGCAACTCTTCGGGAAGCGGTTGCGCGACTTTGATATCCGGCTGAATACCTTTGGCCTGTATCGACGTGTTCGATGGCGTGTAATACAGCGCGGTCGTCAGGCGCAAAGCACCACTACCACCCAACTGGATGATGGTCTGCACGGAGCCCTTGCCGAATGATCGAGTTCCAAGGATGGTCGCCCGTTTATGATCCTGGAGCGCGCCAGCCACAATCTCCGAGGCGCTCGCAGACCCGCCATTGATGAGAACGATAACAGGCTTGCCGTCGGTCAGATCGCCGGCACGAGCCGAATAGCGCGCCACGTCGCCATCTTCGCGACCACGGGTAGAGACGATTTCGCCACGGTCCAGGAAAGCGTCGGAAACACTGATCGCCTGATCAAGCAGGCCGCCGGGGTTGAGGCGCAGGTCAACGATGTAGCCCTTGACGTTCTCCGTACCGATTTCTTCCTTGATCTTGGCAATCGCTTCTTCCAGCCCGACATCGGTCTGCTCGGTGAACGAGTTGATGTCGATAAAGCCGACATTGTCGCGCTCTATTCTCCAGCGCACCGAACGCACCGTGATAATGTCACGGATAATGGTGATATCGATCGGCTCATCCGCGCCCTCGCGCTGGATCTTCAGTTCGATCGGCGTATTCACCGGTCCACGCATTTTCTCGACGGCTTCCTGCAGCGTCAGGCCACGGATATTTTCGCCATCGATCTGGTAAATCAAGTCGCCTGCAAGGACGCCCGCTTTTGCTGCCGGCGTTCCGTCGATCGGCGAGATCACCTTGATCAGTTCGTTTTCCATGGTGACTTCAATGCCCAGCCCGCCGAATTCGCCACGCGTCTGCACGCGCATATCGGAGAAGTCCTTGGCGTTCAAATAACTCGAGTGCGGGTCGAGGGAAGCAAGCATACCGTTGATGGCATTTTCAACCAGTTCCTCCTCATCAGGCTCCGTAACATAGCTCGAACGAACCCGCTCGAATACGTCGCCGAACAGCGCCAGTTGCCGGTAAGTATCGGCACCTTCGGCGCGGGCAGGCACGACCTGGGTGATGGCGGTCGTAACGCCCAGACCCACCGTCGTTCCAACAATCAGCCCCATCACGAAAAGGCTTATTTTTTTCATCTTCAGCTTCTCTCTTCCAAACTGGAATCCGCCCACCAGGGTGACGGATCGATCGATTTGCCATTCTTCCGGAATTCAACATACAAAACCGGCCGAAGTGTGCCCACTTCAAAATTGTTAACACTCGCTACGCGACGTGTGCTCATCACGCCGACTGGCTCACCTGCCAGGATGAATTGGCCAAGCGATACATCAATCCGCTCCATACCGGCCATCACGATATGATAATCATCTCCAGCATTGACGATCAAGAGTTGACCGTACGACCTGAACGGTCCCGCGTAGATTATCCAGCCATCGCTCGGCGCCAAAACCCTACTGCCCGAACGGGTGGCAAGCGAAATCCCGCTGGACATTCGACCAGACTTAGTGGTCTGACCGAAAGAAACAAGCTCTACACCGGAAACAGGTTTTGGCAGAAGGCCGCGCGCTTCTTCGAATGGGATTGCCGGTTGGATACGGTCAGCATCGGCATATCGGGGATCTTCAATCCTTTGGCGCGCGTCCGCAAGCCGGGCATTCTCTTCCTGTTCACGCTTCTGGGCGGCTTGCGCCGCTGCCTGCTCGGCTTCCTTTACCGCCTCGATTTCCTTGCCAAGTGAGGCGATTAGCGCCTCGAGGCTTCCGGCCTCTCCGGCAAGTTCCGCAGCGCGGGCAGTTTGGCGTGCAAGGCGTTCACGGGCATCCGCCGTGAGCGACTTTTTTTCTTCGAGCAGAAGGGAAAGGCGTTCCTCTTCCCAAGCCAGTTTATCCAAATCAGCTGAAAGTTCACTACGACGCGCCGCGATATCCGTAGTGATTCGCTTCAAATCGTGGAGCTCCGTCACGAGGATTTCGGTTTCTTCACGGATTCCGGGCACCACCGCCCCCAGGAGCATGGCAGAACGTAGAGCCGTAAGCGCATCGCCTGGAGTGACCAAAAGTGCGGGTGGCGGCTCCCTTCCCATGCGCTGCAATGCCGCAATGACTTCGATGAGCACTGAACGACGGTCCGCAAGATTTCCTTTTACGGTTGTTTCCTGCTCACGCAATTCTTCAAGCCGGCTCGCAGCGCGATCGATTTTCTCCTGCAAGTCGCGAGTGCGGGCCGAGGTATCGATCAATTGCCGATTTATCGTCGCACGATCCTTTTCAAGCGCGTCGATTTCCGAGGCAAGTTGCGCCTTCTCTTGCTCCGATACGGATATCTCAGATCTGAGCTCTTCGAGTTCGCGCTCGGTCGCCTGTCTGCGTTCCGAAAGCGCATCGATGTCTTGCGCCGACGCGGGGCCAGCAGACCCCATCAGAGCGGCAAGGCCAAAGAGCGAAATGCCGAGGAATATGGATCGGACAGCGATCCTCAACCGACTTCTCCTGTTCAGCATGGCGAATCCCCTGTGGCGACCACGCACAGCCTAAGGGCTTGGCGTTAAACGATAGTTTACCATATTCGAACCAGCGCCAATCATCTTTGCGAAATCATGATCGACAGACACAGCATTACTTATCGCCGATGGTAAGGATGCCCGGCCAGAATGGTCGCAATCCGGTAGATCTGTTCGGCAAGCATTACCCGAACCATTTGATGCGGCCAGGTCATCGATCCGAAACAAAAAAGTTTGTCTGCGCGCTGACGAACATTTTCGTCAAGCCCGTCGGGGCCGCCGATGATGAACACGAGATCCTGGGTGCTGCGATCGTCAATTTGCCTGGCCATCCAATCAGCAAAATCATCCGTCGTGCTATCTTTTCCGCGCTCGTCAAGCACCACGACCACCGCTCCTGGAGGCAGAGCTCGGATCAGGCTATCCCCTTCGGTCCGCTTTCGCTCGACCGCATCATTAGCCTGGTTGGGCTGCCATTCAGACATCATGATCTGCGAGACACCGGATTGCCGGAGCAGTTTTTCGGCCCATCCGAGATAGCGTGTCACCAGATCAGCTTCCGGGCCGCGCTTCATCTTGCCGACTGCGAAAATCCCGAGACGCACAGTTCTCTCCCGTTGCGGAGGACCCGCAAGCATCGCATTTCGAGCCTACTGCTATCAGGAAGTTGTCCTAATGCAGCTCTGACTGTTCCGGCAGGGACCACATCTTTTCTATGGCGTAAAAATCCCTGACTTCCGGGCGAAATACGTGAACGATCACATCTCCGGTATCGATCAAGACCCAATCGGCGGACTGGAGACCCTCGACACGCGCAGTGCCGAACCCGCCATCCTTCAAAGCTTTCAAAAGATGATCGCAGATCGCGCTCACATGACGATGTGATCGTCCGGAAGCAACTACCATGTAGTCGCCCAGTGCCGATTTTCCCTGGATGTTGATGGTGGTTATGTCTTCCGCCTTGGAGTCTTCCAGGCTTGAGATGACCGTATTGAGAACGTCCTCTGCCGCATAGTCTACGGCTTTGGAAGCTTTAGGCTCGGAGCGGCTTTCCGCTCTGCCCTCCTGCAGCGTGATGGCCAGTTTCATCCTCTCTGATTTGTGCCCGCAAACACCGGGCTCATAGCCTATTAAACAGATGACGCCGTTCAAGACGACATTCAGAGACTACATGATTTGAACAAGATTGGAAACGCTATGACCAGTTTCAAGAAAAAACTGGGCGAGTGTGTCGTTTTTGCCCTGTTTGACCCTCAAATACGCAATTTATTTCGGATCGCCGTCGAGGAAACTCCCAGTCGCGGGCCGTGAATGAAGGTCCAGGCAGGTGGTGCCATGGCAGGCAAAATCGGCGCATCGGACTCATCGATTCGGTATCTGGATAGGGCGATTGCGGCTTTGGCGGAGCGATATGCCAATGTCGAACCTGGACGATCTACGACCATGATCGGGAGCATAGAGGCAATACGTCGCCAGTTCTGCCATTTGTGAAAACCCGCTAGATTATCCGCGCCCATCAGCCATACGAAATTGACCCGCGGGCGAATCGGGAGAAGACGCCTGAGTGTCTGTTCGGTATAGGTGAGTCCATAGCGGGCTTCAAAAGCCGTTATCTTGATCCGCGGATTGCGCGTAATTTTCTGGCAGGCCTGCACCCGTTCGACTACCCCCCCCAATTCGGAGTGATCCTTCAATGGATTGCCCGGCGAAACAAGCCACCAGACCTGATCAACATATCCACGTTGCAATGCGATCTCGCTGACATGGACATGGCCTTCATGGGGCGGGTTGAACGAGCCCCCGAACAGCGCCACGCTTTGACCGTCGCCCACCGATGGCAATCGCATTGCTACGTTCAGCAGATTTTGTTTTCCGGACGATTTCAATTGTGCCGCCCGCTTCAAGGACGAATCTGACCGCTACCGCGGACCAGATATTTGAAGCTGGTCAACTGTTCGACACCGACCGGACCACGCGCATGCATCTTGCCGGTAGCAATGCCGATTTCGGCGCCCATGCCAAATTCCCCGCCATCGGCGAACTGCGTCGATGCATTGTGCAGTAGAATCGCCGAATCGATTTCACGGAAGAATTTCTCTACCGCTTTCGGGTCTTCGGCAATGATCGACTCGGTATGATTGGAAGACCAGTGACGAATATGCGCGATCGCACCATCTACGCCGTCGACAAGACCGACGGTCAGAATGGGCGCCAAATATTCTGTTGACCAATCCTCTTCCGTTGCGGAGGTGAGTTCCGGGGCGATTGCCCTCGCAGCATCCGAACCCCGCAACTCGCAACCCGCATCCGACAATGCCTTTACGAGCTGCGGCAGAAAACGATCGGCCTCTGATTGATCAACGAGCAGTTTTTCCAGCGCTCCGCAAATTCCGGTTCGACGCATTTTCGAATTCACCGCTACGGCGATCGCTTTTTCGAGATCCGCACTCTTGTCGACATAGAGATGGCAGAGTCCCTCAAGATGCGCGAAAACCGGTACGCGCGCCTCATTTTGCACCCTCTCCACCAAGCTGCGTCCGCCGCGGGGAATGATTACGTCTATGTTGCCGTCCAGACCTTTCAGCATTT
>JAHEHW010000025.1:5623-10423 GCA_024639745.1 Salaquimonas sp.
CGCGGCCCGGTCCGTCGTCGGCACGATCTGGATTGCGTCGAGCGGCAAGCCCGCCTCCACAAGACCAGCCTTGAGAGAGAGGTGGATCGCGCCAACCGAATGAAAGGAGTCGGAACCCCCGCGCAGGATCACCGCATTCCCGGCCTTCAGGCACAGTCCGCCAGCATCCGCTGCAACATTCGGGCGGCTTTCGAAAATCACCCCGATAACACCCAGAGGGGTACGGACACGCTCAATGTGAAGTCCATTGGGACGATCCCATTCAGCAATAACCGTACCAACCGGATCAGTGAGTTCCGCTATCGCGCGCAGCCCTTCGGAAATGCTTGCGATACGAGTCTTGTCAAGGGTCAGACGGTCGACAAAGGCATCCGACAATTCCCGCGCTTTGGCCGCCTCCACATCGATATGATTTGCTTCGAGGATCGCCGGCATATCCTCCTCAAGATGCCGTGCCATGACTGTCAGCGCCGCATTCTTGGCGGCGGTATCGGTGATCGACAGCGCTGACGCCGCTTCGCGCGCCCGTTTGCCGATCTCTGCCATGAGGGTCACAACATCATCGGCAGCAACTTGATTTTGATTGGTGTTCATGGCGTTTCCCGGTGAGTACTCAAGTTCAGCCTTCATTATCGCCGGTCATGGGGCGGACAGCGAGATCGTCCCGATGAACGACTGCGCTTCTGCCTGCATACCCAAGTATGCCCGTGATTTCACTGCTTTGCCGGCCGAAGATCGCCCGGGCCTCCTGGCTATCATATGCCACTATTCCCCGGCCGATTTCAATTCCAGCGGGTCCGATTAACGCGACGATATCTCCGCGGACGAAGTCGCCCTCGACCTTTCGGATACCCGCGGCGAGCAGACTTTTGCCGGAATTCAGGGCTCGCTCGGCCCCTTCGTCCAAATGAAGACGACCGCAGACCCCCAACTGGCCGGCGATCCATTTTTTTCTGGAACTGACCGGATTTCCGACGGCATCGAACCAGGTTCCGTATCCGCTTTCATCGAGGCTACGGACCGGATTGAGCCGGGTTCCCGAAGCAATGACCATGGCCGTCCCGGAAGCGGTCGCGATCTTGCCGGCTTCAATCTTGGTGACCATTCCACCCCGGGAGAGTTCTGTCCCGACATCGCCGGCCATCGCCTCGATTTCATGCGAAATAACGGGAACCCGCTCAACAAACCGCGCTTCCGGATCTTGCGCCGGGGGTGCCGTATAGAGGCCGTCAATATCGGAAAACAGGACAAGCAGGTCCGATGTCATCATGGTGGCAACCCGAGCGGCGAGACGATCATTGTCACCATAGCGAATTTCACTGGTCGCCACGGTGTCGTTCTCGTTGATGATGGGGACCGCCCCTACCTTCAACAGAGTCTCGATGGTCGAACGCGCATTGAGGTAGCGTCGTCTTTCCTCGGTGTCGCTGAGCGTTACCAGGATCTGCCCCGCCTGGATATCGTGATGACCAAGCGCTTCGGAGTAGGCACGGGCTAGGGCAATCTGGCCGGCGGCGGCTGCGGCCTGGCTTTCCTCAAGCCGGAGCGGCCCCCGTCTCAGGTTCAGAATACGCCTGCCCAGTGCAATTGCGCCAGATGAGACGATCAGCACTTCGTGGTTTCGCGCCTTGAGCATAGCGACGTCATCGGCCAGGGATCGCAGCCAATCTCCCTTCATCCCGGTCTTCGGATCGACGAGAAGAGATGACCCGATCTTGATGACAATGCGCCTGTACCCGGAGAGCGTGCGGTTAACGGCGTTCATCCATCCAGGCTCCAGCGCGGGTCCGGCTCGGCAGCAGCCCGTTCCTCTTCGGAAACCGACGTATCGATAGCCCTACGAAGAGCACGCAATGCCTCCTGGACTCCCTCGCCAGTTGCCGAAGACAGCGCAATCGGTTTTTTCCCGCTCACCGCAGCAAGGCTTTCAAGTTTTTCGACGCGTTCGCCCTCGGGAACAACATCCATCTGCGAAAGCGCTACGATCTCGGGCTTCTCGCCAAGGTCGTGACCATAAGCTTCCATTTCGGCGCGGACCGTCCGATAAGCCTCCGCAACGTCATCATTGAGGCCCGATACTAGATGCAGCAAAACACGGGTGCGCTCAACGTGACCGAGGAAACGATCACCGATACCGGCGCCTTCGTGGGCACCTTCTATCAGGCCCGGAATGTCAGCGATGACAAATTCACGATCATCAACCTTGGCAACGCCAAGATTCGGATGCAGCGTGGTGAACGGATAATCGGCGATCTTCGGACGCGCTCTCGTTACCGTAGCCAGGAATGTGGACTTGCCGGCATTGGGAAGGCCGGTCAAACCGGCATCAGCGATAAGCTTGAGACGCAACCAGATAGTGCGCTCGATACCTTCCTGGCCGGGATTGGCGTGGCGTGGCGCCTGATTGGTCGAGGTCTTGAAGTGAGCGTTGCCGAAGCCGCCATTGCCGCCTCGGGACAGCAGACAACGCTGACCGACCTCGGTCAGATCGGCCATCAGCGTCTCATTGTCTTCCTGATAAATCTGTGTGCCAACAGGCACCTTGAGCACCACATCCTTGCCCTTGCGGCCATCGCGATTCTTGCCCATCCCGTGCATGCCGGTCTCGGCCTTGTAGTGCTGCTGATAGCGGTAATCGATGAGTGTGTTGAGACCTTCCACAGCCTCAATCCAGACATCGCCACCCTTTCCGCCGTTACCCCCATCAGGCCCGCCGAATTCCTGAAACTTGGCGCGATGAAAAGAGATGCTGCCGGCACCGCCATCGCCGGAGCGCGTATATATCTTGGCCTGATCCAGGAATTTCATGGCTTATTCCGCCCAGTGGACGGCCCAATTCAAGCCGCGATTTCGCCCATCCAGCGTTCACGGGTGATTTCAAAATCGTCGAGTTGCTGAATCTCGCCGAGCAAGGGGTGCATGGCTTCGATCGTGCTGATGCGACGCCCCCCACACTTGCGGATCACCTTTTTCGACGCCTCATTGGTGACGCGGGCAGACATTTTCAGCGTAGGCTCATTGGTAACCTTGAAATACAGGTCGACAAGCGCACGCGCTGCTTCAGTCGCATAGCCATTTCCCCAATAGGGTTCGCCGATCCAGTACCCCATATGAGGGATCGGGTCTGTATCGATATAATGAAGGCTGCCAACTCCGATCAGTTTGCCGCTGTCGGCCTCGGTGATGGAATAGGTGCAGGCCCGACCACTGTCCTTTTGCGCCGTCCGGATGAATTTCTCCGCATCTCCAATGGTGTAGGGATGCGGCATATGGGCGAGCATCCGCGCAATCTTGATATTGTTTGCCAGAAAAGCCAATTCTTCCGCGTCATGCTCGTGCGGCGGGCGCAGAACAAGGCGTTCAGTGGAAATCACCGGCGAATCCAGACAAAGCGCCGTTTCCGCATTTCCCTTTCGCATTACCGACATAGCATCACCACAGTTGAAAAGTCGTTTCGCTTTGCTGGCGCTTCCGAAATCGCCAGCGTCTGCCTGAATGAGCCTGCAGTTTTCAACGAATCGGCCTCGATCTTAGCGGACGGAGGCGCTGTTCCCCAAATCAGCAGTAAAAAAAATCGGGGACGCCTAAGCCGCTCCCCGATCTTTCAGAAAGTGGAGCCGGGTCCGAGGATACCGGCTGAAAAAACCTGCCGGTTGCAATTACGCCTCTGGCGCAACCACATTTACGTAATGGCGGCCGTTGCCGCGTACAGCAAATTCAACACGTCCATTCGTCAGGGCAAACAAAGTGTGATCTTTGCCCATCCCGACATTTTTTCCAGGATGCCAGCGCGTCCCGCGCTGACGGACGATAATGTTGCCGGCAATCACATCCTGGTTGCCATATTTCTTGACGCCAAGGCGTTTCGATTCCGAATCGCGCCCGTTGCGCGAGGAGCCGCCTGCTTTCTTATGTGCCATCTGATCGTTCCTTCTCTCTAAGTCCCGAACTTACATTTCTTTTGCCTGTTCGCGCCAATCCGAAATCTGCTCGGCGCTGAACGGCATTGCTTCATCGATGCGCGCAACGTCTTCGTCGGTCAGCGCGGCGATTTGAGCGAAAGTGGTAATGCCCTGCTCATTGAGCTGTTTCTTGGCAACCGGACCGATACCCTTGATCTTGGTCAGATCGTCGCCCTTGCCCGATGGTGCGGTGAAGAGGGTAGCGGCAGTGCTTGCAGACGCTTCTTCTTTTTCAGCGGCCTTCGGTTCGGCTTCAGCTTTAGAAGCCTTCGGTTCAGGCTTGGCTGCCTTTTTCGGCTTTGCAGACGGTTTCTTGCCATCCGTCAGGATTTCGGCAATCCGCACCATGGTTATGTGCTGACGATGGCCCTTGGTGCGCTGAGAATTCTGACGACGGCGCTTCTTGAAGGTGATTACCTTCTTGTTGCGCCCCTGTTCGACGATTTCACCGACAACCATTGCGCCTTCGACGAATGGTGTTCCGATGGTTCCACCAACCGCGAGCACATTCGGAAATTCGACCATATCGCCGGCTTCGCCGGACAGTTTCTCGACCTTCAACACATCATCGGCGGCAACACGGTACTGCTTACCACCGGTTTTGATGACTGCGAACATTTTTGATTCCTTTCAATGTTCTTGCACAGGTCTGACGCGGTTGCGCGCCGCCCGTCTTCTTTTCAGTCTCTACCTGGTTTCACCCTGCCAGGGTCGATACCGCGTCTGACGACACGATAACGGTCCTTTTAAAGCGGCCGGATATTCAAATAACAAGGGCGCGGATATGCTCCACGCCACACCGGGGGTGGCAATACATCGAAACGATAGGAAAAGTCAA
>JAHEHW010000318.1 GCA_024639745.1 Salaquimonas sp.
GAAACATTCCCGCGCGGCGAAAAATACTATCTCATCGCCTATCCGTTCGAGGGTCGTCTCGCCCATCAGACGCTGGGTATGCTGCTGACCCGCCGCATGGAAAGGGCACGCGCCCGCCCGCTTGGCTTCGTTGCCACCGATTATGCGCTTGGCATCTGGGGATTACGCGATTTCGGCCGCATGATCCGGGAAGGCGAAATGCCGCTCGCAGACCTTTTCGACGAGGACATGCTGGGCGATGATCTCGAAGCCTGGCTCGATGAATCCTTCCTGTTGAAAAGAACCTTCCGCGATTGCGCCACGATTGCCGGTCTGATCGAAAGACGCCATCCCGGTCAGGAAAAAACCGGCCGTCAGATGACCGTATCCTCCGACCTGATTTACGACGTCTTGCGCAGCCACGAACCGGATCACCTGATTATGCGGGCGACGCGTCAGGATGCTGCGCATGGCCTGTTGGATGTCCGCCGGCTAGGCGATATGCTGGGACGAATCAGGGACAATATACAGCATCGTGCGCTGGACAGGATTTCGCCACTTGCTGTGCCCATCATGCTTGAAGTTGGAAGAGAATCGATTCCCGGTGAAGCGCAGGAAGCGCTGTTGGCGGAGGCCGCCGACGAAATGATGGAAGAATTGATGGCGGAGTTTCAATGAGCGGTGGCGTTGCAGTTGCGTTGGAGGATCGGGAACCCTGCCATGACCTGACGGTCGAGGGAATAAGGCTCACCTGCGATTGGGCCGGATGCTTGTTCATACCCGACGAGGAAACCCTGATCGTTTCCGATCTGCACCTTGAAAAAGGATCCTCGTACGCCCGCCGCGGTCAGCATCTACCGCCATACGACACGCGCCAGACCCTGACGCTGCTTGCCCATCGCCTCGCCGTTTGGCAGCCTCGGCGCGTTATTTGCCTGGGCGATAGTTTTCATGATGCGACTGGCCATGAACGGCTGTCGGAGCCCTGCCGTTTGGCCCTGACCGCGATGATGAAAGGCCGCGATTGGGTCTGGATCGAAGGCAATCACGACCCGCTGCCGCCGGCAACGCTTGGCGGGGATTGCGCCCATACCATCCAATTGGGCCCGCTGACCCTTTGCCATGAACCGCAGCGCGGCCTCAGAAAGGGGGAGATCGCCGGTCATCTCCATCCCTCCGGTAAGATCGTGCGCCGTTCCCGTTCCGTGCGGCGACCATGTTTCGTGACCGATGGCAGCAGGCTGATCATGCCGTCTTTCGGCGCCTATACCGGGGGGCTCAATATTCGCGACCGGGCCTTCGATGGACTGTTCGATCAGGAACGTATCAGCGCTGTCCTCTTGGGGCGCGAGAGGGTTTTCCACATCGCCGCGCGCTTCCTGGTAGCCTGACGGATCGCCATGAAGCGATTGATCGTCAATGCTGCTGTTCTCTTTATCTTGCTGCTAGCGGCGGTCATCTTCTATTTGCGTGAGCAGGATGATTTGCGCCGCAAAACTGTCGGGGAAAACGGCTATGCGCTTGCCATTTCCTGGCAGCCTGCCTTCTGCGAAACCGAGCCGCGCCGCCGCGAATGCCGGGAGCAGACGCGCGACCGCTTCGACACCAGTCATTTTTCCCTGCACGGGCTGTGGCCGCAACCGGAGGAGAATGTCTATTGCGGTGTATCCGATGAAATGATCGAGCGTGATCGCGAGGGGCCGTGGCGGTCGCTGGACGTGCCGCGGATCGAGCAATCGATCTGGGACCATCTGAGCGTCGTCATGCCGGGAACGCGCTCCAGCCTGCATAAGCACGAATGGATAAAGCATGGCACTTGCGCAGGCGTCGATATAGACACTTATTATGCCCGCTCGCTCGAACTGATGCGGGCAATCAACTTTTCCCAACTGCGCGATCTCTTTGCCGCCAACACCGGCCGGCGGCTTTCTGCTGATGATATAAGCGAAGTGCTCGACACAGCCTTCGGAAAGGGGGCCGGCGACCGCGTTCGGCTGGTCTGTGAGCACGACCCTGACAGCAACCGTTTCCTGATCGTAGAACTGGTACTTGCGATGGGAAACCCATTCGTGTCGGATGCGGATCTGAGTGACCTGATCCGCCAGGCCCCGGCGCAACCGGCAGCATGCCCTGGTGGCGAAGTCGACGCAGCTGGATTGGCAAGCTGAGATCGGTCTTGCTTTCCGCCGGGTCGCGCTTACCTCTTTGCCATGCGTCCCGACCAATTGCTTCGTCCCGAACCGGCAGGCCTCTACTGTGAAAGCGGCGATTTCTATATCGATCCCGTGCGCCCGGTCGCGCGAGCCCTGATCACCCACGGCCATGCCGACCATGCCCGGGTCGGGCATGGTTCCGTCATGGCGACGCGACGAACGCTCGACATCATGGCGATCCGGTTTGGCAAGGACTTCGCCGGAACGGTTCAACCGGTTAGGTTCGGTGAGACGGTAATGGTCAATGGCGTGACGGTCAGCTTCCACCCCGCCGGTCATGTTCTGGGTTCGGCCCAGATCGCTGTCGAAAAGAGCGCTATGCGGATCGTCGTTTCGGGCGATTACAAGCGGCTGAAGGATCCGACGGCGGAACACTTCGAAGTGGTGCCCTGCGATGTCTTCATCACGGAGGCGACGTTCGGACTACCGGTCTTCAATCACCCGGAGCCGCATGCGGAAATTCGTCGCTTGCTGCGATCGCTCGACCGTTTCCCCGATCGCGCGCACCTGATCGGTGCCTATGCTCTCGGCAAGGCCCAGCGCGTGATCAGGCTGTTGCGGGACAATGGCCACGACCGGCCGATCTTTATCCACGGCGCGCTCAAGACGCTATGCGATTTCTATCAGGCGGAAGGGATCGATCTAGGTGATTTGCGGCCGGCAACGCTCGAAAACGGCAAGGCGGGGGAGTTTGCGGGCGAAATCATTCTGGGGCCGCCCTCAGCTTTCAATTCACCATGGGTGCGCCGTTTCGCCGACCCGCTCATTGCCTTTGCTTCTGGCTGGATGCAGGTGCGCCAGCGCGCCAAGCAGCGCGGCGTCGAGTTGCCTCTTGTGCTTTCCGATCATTGCGACTGGCGTGAACTGACGGAGACCATTCGCGATACCGGGGCAGGCGAAATCTGGGTTACCCATGGCAGAGAAGAAGGGCTGGTCCGCTGGTGCGAACTCAATCAGATCCGCGCCAAGCCGCTCAATCTCGTCGGCTATGAAGACGAGGCTGAAACCTGATGTCAGTGGGCTTCTGT
>JAHEHW010000319.1 GCA_024639745.1 Salaquimonas sp.
CTGTCCGCTATGGAAACTGCGAAATGCCCGCGCTGTTTCTTCGACTTCCGCGATATGCACGGGGCCAATTTGAAGGGCGGATTCCCGTATACTCCCCCGGTTCAACTCCTAATGGGTTTGCGCGCCAGTCTCGATATGCTTTTTGAAGAAGGGCTGGAAAACGTCTTTGCAAGGCATCACCGCCTTGCTGAAGGTGTTCGGCGGGCCGTTTCGGCGTGGGGCTTGGAATTGTGTGCTAAAACCCCAGATCTGTACTCTGATACGGTAAGCGCCATTTATGTTCCTGAGGGTTTCAATAGCAATGCACTGACGGAACACGCTTACAACGCGTACAATGTTTCTTTCGGCATTGGCCTCGGCGAGATGACCGGAAAAGCTTTTAGAATAGGTCACCTCGGTTCTTTGACCGATGTCATGGTCCTTTCAGGCCTTGCCACTATTGAGATGGCGATGAAAGATCTTAATTACCCAATTACCCTGGGGTCAGGGGTAGCTGCGGCGCAAGAGTATTACCGCAAGTCCAGTAATCTCGCTCAACTCAAAGCAGCTTGAAACGGAGCAGAAAATGAACGCTGTTACACAACCCGCTAATTCGATGGTCATACCGACCTATGATGATGTACTTCAGGCACATGACCGTATCCGGCCATATGTTCATCGTACTCCAATCCTGACGAGCGAGTTCATGAATGAACTGACCGGTGCGGACTTGTATTTCAAATGCGAAAATTTCCAGAAGGCCGGCGCCTTCAAGGTTCGCGGTGCATCAAATGCCGTCTTCGGTCTGGATGAATCTACTGCTGAAAAGGGAGTTGCCACTCACTCTTCAGGCAACCACGCTTTGTCTCTTTCATATGCCGCAGGCCGACGCGGCATCCCTTGCCATGTCGTAATGCCACGCACAGCTCCACAGGCAAAGAAAGATGCCGTAATGGGCTACGGCGGCACGATCACCGAGTGCGAGCCCTCGACATCTAGCCGCGAGGCAGTCTTCGCAGAAGTTCAGGCGGAAACCGGCGCGGATTTCGTTCATCCCTATAATGATCCACGCGTGATCGCGGGTCAGGGAACCTGCTCTAAGGAAATGGTCGAAGACCTCGGAGAATTAGACGCTGTAATCGCGCCGATCGGCGGCGGTGGCATGATATCAGGCACTTGCCTAACGCTCTCGAACATAGCTCCTAAGACAGAAATATTTGCGGCCGAACCGAAGAACGCCGACGACGCCTATCGTTCGTTTAAGGCAGGTCATATCATCGCGGACGACGCCCCGGAAACAATTGCAGATGGCCTTAAGGTACCGCTCAAGGAGCTGACTTGGCATTTTGTGTCGAACCACGTAACCGATATACTCACAGCTACCGAAGAAGAGATCGTGGATGCCATGTATCTCACTTGGCAGCGAATGAAGATCGTCATGGAACCAAGCTGCGCGGTGCCGCTTGCAACGATCATCAAGAACCGTGAAGTCTTTGCCGGCAAGAAAGTCGGCGTCATCATCACCGGCGGAAACGTAGATCTCAAGAAACTGCCGTGGATGAACAAAGCCTAACCAATTAAACAAGAACCCACACCTTACCGGAGGACAGAAACATGAACGCCGTAACGAAATTTACGGAACTGGAAGTCGGTTACAATGTACCGGCAGCGATCGGGATGGATGAATCTGAAATACAGACACCATGCCTGGTCCTCGATCTTGATGCGCTGGAGCGCAACATCAAGAAAATGGGTGACTGGTGCAAGGAGCACGGGGTACGTCACCGTGTGCATGGGAAGATGCACAAATCGGTCGATGTTGCCAAGCTGCAGCGCGAACTTGGCGGCGCCTGCGGCGTCTGCTGCCAAAAAGTCTCCGAGGCGGAGGCCTTTGCACGGGGCGGAATTGAGGACGTGCTCGTATCAAACCAGGTCCGCGATCCCGCCAAAATCGACCGTTTGGCCCAGATCCCGAAACTGGGTGCCCGCACCATCTGCTGCGTTGATGACATTACAAATGTTGCTGACCTTTCAGCAGCGGCGCAAAAACACGGAACCGAAATAGAGTGCCTTGTCGAAATCGACTGCGGGGCCGGCCGTTGTGGCGTAACCACGACACCCGAAGTCGTTGAGATAGCCAAGGCGATCGATTCCGCACCGGGTCTGAAATTCTCGGGTATCCAAGCCTATCAGGGTGCGATGCAGCACCTGGACAAATACGAAGATCGCAAAGAGAAAATCGACATCGCCGTAGCAATGGTAAAAGATGCGGTTGATGCGCTCAAGGCAGAAGGTCTGGAATGCGATATCGTCGGCGGAGGCGGAACAGGCTCTTACTATTTCGAAGGAAATTCAGGGGTCTACAATGAATTGCAGTGCGGCTCCTACGCATTCATGGACGCTGATTACGGTCGAATCCTGGATGAAAACGGCAAGCGGATCGACAAGGGTGAATGGGAAAACGCGCTTTTCATTCTAACCTCGGTTATGAGCCACGCCAAAAAGGACAAAGCTATCTGCGATGCCGGCCTGAAGGCGCAATCCGTCGACTCAGGCCTGCCCGTGATCTTCGGACGCGATGACGTCGAATACGTCAAATGCTCCGACGAGCATGGCGTGATTATGGACCCGGAAGGCAAGCTTAAGATCAACGAAAAGCTTCGCCTGGTACCGGGACACTGCGATCCGACCTGCAACGTCCATGACTGGTATGTCGGCGTCCGCAATGGCAAAGTTGAAGCTGTCTGGCCGGTTACGGCCCGCGGTTTCGCCTATTGAGGTTGGCCAATGTGGATCGTCACAGAAGAAACCTGCCGGCAGGTTGTCGGCAGGCCGGACGCCTTCAAGGCTGTTGAGAACGTTTTCGCCGCTATGGCTCGCGGAGATGCCTACAACTTTCCAGTCATCCGCGAGGCAATCGGCCATGCCGATGCGCTTTACGGATTCAAATCCGGCTTCGATAAAGCAGGCCTTTCGCTTGGAGTAAAATCGGGAGGCTATTGGCCCCACAACATGGAAAAGGGACTGACCAACCATCAGTCAACCGTTTTCCTGTTTGATCCGGATACTGGCATGCTGGACGCGCTTGTCGGCGGAAATTATCTGACGGCTGTGCGAACGGCCGCTGCCAGCTCGGTGTCAATTGCTCATCTGGCGCGCACGGATGCGAAGGTGCTGGGCATGATCGGAGCCGGCCATCAGTCGACCTTTCAACTCCGGGCTGCCCTGGAGCAGCG
>JAHEHW010000026.1 GCA_024639745.1 Salaquimonas sp.
TCTTCGGCTTACACCAACGATACCGAATGGAACGACACTGCCTGGAAGGGTACGGAGGCTTCCAAGAGGTTCAACGAACTGGTCGTTGCTGCCCGTGCTGAGCTTGATGAGAGCAAGCGCGGGGAGATGTATCGCGAGTGCCAGATGCTCATCCGCGATGACGGTGGTGCACTGGTTCCGATGTTTGCCAACCACATCGCGGGCAATTCCAAAAAAGTTGCTCACGCGGAGCAGGTTGCCGGCAACTGGGAAATGGACGGCAACAAGTTTGCCGAACGCTGGTGGTTCGCCTGAGTTCAGAAAGTATGAAACTTTTGAGAGCGGCCGGGTCAAAAGTCCTGGCCGTTTTTGTTAGACAATACAGGGTCTCCAGATGTCGGGAAATGACCAGCAGTATTACAAGAACAGCATTGATGCAGAGACTTGGCATTTTATTGAGGAAACGGCCGCTTGCTTTCCTGCGGAAAACAGTGATTTGGACATTCCCGCCCAGCGCCGCTTGTACGATGCCATGTGCCGCCATTTTCACGCTGGCTATCCGGATGGCGTGTCAACCGACGACGATGCTGTCTTCGATCGAAACTCTGGTCGTAGCATAGCCGTTCGCCGATATCGCTATGGGACACCGTTAGAGACTGCATGTGTGCTTTATCTTCATGGTGGCGGGTTTATCCTGGGTGGGCTCGAAAGCCATGATGACGTTTGCGCCGACTTGTGCGCGGGCTCCGGTTTAGAAGTCGTTTCAGCGGATTACTCCCTCTCGCCCGAAAACCCCTTTCCTGCAGATTTGGAAGACGCGTGGGCGGTGTTTTCCTGCCTGTCCGAAGTTGGCCCCGTTATTCTGGCGGGTGATAGCGCCGGTGCAGGCTTGTGCGCGGCGATAAGTCAGAAATGCCGTCACGACGCCCATTCCCTGCTGGGTCAGATCCTGATTTACCCGAGTCTTGGCGGGGACAAGTCTAGTGGCAGCTATGTCACCCATTCCGATGCGCCGATGCTGAAGACCGCTGATTTACAAAAATATGAAGAGCTCAGGAGCGCGGGAGACCGGAGACTTGCTGGAATGCCGGACTTCGCGCCGTTGCAGTCATCCGTATTTGATTGCTTGCCGCCGACGGCAATCTTCTCGGCGGAAATCGATCCGCTCGCTCAAGATGCAAGGGAATATCACAAGCGTCTGTCTGAGGCGGGTTGCGATGTAACGTTGACCGAGGAAAAAGGTCTGGTTCACGGCTATCTGCGGGCCCGTCATCGCGCGACACGAGCCTCGGAAAGTTTCGGGCGGATCCTGGCAGTATTGAGTGAATTCGCTCACCGCGTGTAAAAGCAACTGATGCGCGTCAGTTAAGGCTGCCCTTCGCGAATTGCCGGCCCAATCATTCGTTGCCGGTTGATTGCAACTTGGTAGCTTTGCAACTTTGTGAAATCATCCTGCTGAAGTATAATAATTTGTTAGGAGTCTACGTTAGGCTGAACAAGGCATGATGTAGGGGCGATCGATTGGGCGGCCATGAGAACAAGAGCATTTGGAAAAATGCCTGGCCAAGCTGCTGCACGTGAGTTCGCAACAGATCCGCAAGTTCGTTTCATGGCTGATATTGAAAACGCGCACCGCAGTGTCGACCGGGTTCCGGTCAACCAGCGCGGAGCTATCTATTTTGGCAATCGATCGGAATTCTACGCCTGACTAATCCACGATATCAGCGAGCGCTGCGCTTGCATCGAGATGTTATAGCGATTGCTGATGCCTAAATATTTCTGGCTTCGCTGGGAAGAGCATGGTTTTCAGGTCCAAAACCAGGTGCGCTGGGGTGATGACAACAAATTCGGCGTTCGCTTAATCGGACCTAAACTGCCATTCTGAAATACTTCCGAACAGGTGCTGAAGAAATCGGCAATAACCTTAGAATCGTTTCGGTTGAGGGATCGAATTGAAACGAAAGTAGAGTGAAATTGACAGGCAATGTCAGTTTATTCCTCGGGTTCCGTTGTGAATTGCAGCGGATATCCCTCTTGCTTTCCCATTTCGTTTGCCTCCTGAGCCTTCGTCTCGGCGATATCCTTGCTCAGGACAACGACCACGCAGCTGCCTTTCATATGTGCCGTGATCATCACCCTGCTGGCCTGATCCGTGGTCAGCCGAAAAACCTTGCGCAGGACTGACACAACGAATTCCTGAGGCGTGTAGTCGTCATTGAGCAGAATAACCTTGTAGCGCCTTGGCTGTTGAGTCTTCGGCTTGGCAGAGGTCTTTGTCTCGGACTGGCTCACCGGAACCCCGAAATATCTGATACGAACGCATAGGCGAGTCTTTATGATAGTGTCTTTTCCCGAAGCTTGCCAGAGAACGGAAACGGTGGGTTCAATGAACGAACAGACGACTAAGACGGTCATAGCGCGGATATCGGGCAAGGTGCAGGGTGTGTGGTTCCGGGCTTGGACGCAAACTCAGGCTGAAAGCCGCGGGCTTTCCGGATGGGTCCGCAATGAACCGGATTCCAGAGTTAGTGCCGTGTTCATCGGGCCGGCTCATTCAGTAGACGCAATGATTGAAGACCTTTGGCAGGGGTCGCCGGCATCGAAGGTCCACGAGGTGAAAACAGAGCCGTATGAAAGTAACGATTTGCCATCTGGGTTCGAGATCAGGCGCTGATCGAACGGGCTTTTCCACCTGCTCTGATAATGCCGGCAACATGGGTCGCAATGGCGGTATCCTGAGCGCCCGTTCCGGTAAGATCGCAGATGGTGATCTGGTTCTCATCGGTTCTGCCCTGACACGTTCCGGAAATGATCTCGCCGAGTTCCGGGGGGGGGCCGCCGGACAAGATACCTGCGGCAATGGCGCTACGAAGCTCGCCGAGCGTCTCGCATTGGCTGATGCGGTCGCAAACATAGAGATCCGCCGCTAACAGGGCATTCGGATCGATTTCGTTCTTGCCTGCCTGATCCGATCCCATGGCGGTTATATGAAGACATGGATGCAGCCAGTCTTTCATCAATACCGGTTCCTTGGCAGGCGTTGTCGTAATGACGAGCTGGCTGTTTGCGACGAGTTTCGCCGTATCCGGCTCGAACTCAGCTTCAATCCCCAGCCGCTCCGCGATGTCGGCTGCACAGGCCTTGCCCGCTTCGGGTCTGCGCGCATGAACGAGAACACGACTGAATGGCCTCGCCATATGCGCGGCTTCGATTTGCAGGCGGGCCTGAACGCCGCTTCCGATAACACCGGCGGTCTCCACCTGCTTGGGTGCCAGATGCCGTACTGCCACGCCGCCGGCGGCAGCGGTACGAATATCGGTCAGATAACCATTGTCCAGCAGGAGGGCATCGACAAGTCCGGTCTTGGAATTGAACAGAATCATCAGGCCATTGAGGCTCGGGAAACCCAATTTGGGATTGTCGAAAAAGCCGGGCGATACCTTTATGGCGAACCCGTCGAAGCCGGGAATATAGGCGGTCTTGACGTCCACCTCGCCGTGATGCTCGGCGATTTCCATGGACAGGATCGGCGGCATGACAACCTTTCCGGATGCAAGCATTTCGAAGGCCCGCTCAATCAGATCAAGTGTCGCCGGTTCAAGCCTGATCATTTCTCTCAGTTCCGACTCGGTCGCAAACAGAATCTCACGTGCCATGCCGTTGGTACCTTAGCCCTTCGATCGTGTAGTCACCCAACCGGATGCTTTCGCCATTTATTATTTTCGTAAACATCTCCATATCCAGATTGCGACCGGTGATGATGGTCGCGACTGGCCCCAAAGGTTTTGCGATTTTTCCGCTCAGAATTGCGGCGATTCCGACGACACAAGCGCCCTCGGCCACGATCCTGTCTTCATAGTAAAGCGTCTGCATGGCGTGGTAGATTTCTTCCTCGCTGACGAGAACCACGTCGTCCAGCAAATCCCGGCAAAGTGAGAAGGAAAGCCGATTCGCGAGCCCGATTCCGCCGCCAAGGGAATCCGCGAGGCTTGGCACTTCTTTGACTTCGACGGGCCTGCCTTCACGAATGGAGGCATGCATTGCCGCGCCACGGTCCATGCTGATGCCGATCACCTTTATGCTGGGATTGATCGATTTCGCCGCAAGCGCGACGCCCCCGGCCAGGCCCCCTCCGGATAATGGAACCAGCAGCGTATCGATATCCGGACGAGCCTCAAGAATTTCGAGGCCGATCGTGCCTTGGCCTGCCACCACCAGTGGATCGTCGAACGGGGAGATCTCAACCAGGCCCTCCCTTTCGCAGAGCCGTTTGCTTTCTGCCAGAGCGTCGTCCTGGCTTGTTCCGGCAATTCGCACTTCGGCGCCGAGTGCCTTGATGCCGTCCACTTTTGCTTTCGGAACGAGTTCCGACATGCAGATCACCGCCCGGATACCCCGTTGGCGGGCGGCGAATGCGACACCCCTGCCATGGTTGCCGGTTGAGCAGCAGGTCACGCCTGGCATCGTGACTGGATCGATTGGCGCAATGGCGTTGACCGCGCCACGCAATTTGAACGCGCCGATGGGCTGCATGTTCTCGAGCTTCAGAAAGAACGGCTTGCCAAGAACGCTCTCCATGAAAGGAGAGGGCACCAGCGGAGTTCCGTCAGCAATATCTTTTATGGCGTTTCGTGCGGTCAGAATGTCAGCAAGAGTGAGCATGGATATCGGTCATGATCTCAAGGATGTCGGGCGTCCGACCAAGAAAGCGGTTTCGCAAGGCAAAGTAGGCGTGTGAACAAAGCGACCCTAGCCCGAGGATCGGTGCGGCAGCAAGCGGTCTGCCGGCCAGGAGTGAACGGGATTCCGCCGGCCCTTTGATTGCCCGGCAGTTTGCGTTATCTACGCATCATCAAACCTATCGAGACTGTGAGGAAAATAACAATGGCAAAAGTGGCGTTTCTTGGACTGGGTGTAATGGGCTACCCGATGGCGGGATATCTGGCAAAAGGCGGACATGATGTAACGGTTTACAACCGGACGTCCTCGAAGGCTGAAAAATGGGCGAGCGAGCACGGCGGAAAAGCTGCAGCAACCCCGGCAGAAGCCTCCAAGGATTGCGACTTTGTATTTTCATGCGTTGGCAATGACGACGATGTCCGCGCTGTCACCATCGGTGATGACGGCGCTTTCTCGACGATGAAATCCGGAGCTGTCTTCATCGACAACACCACCGCTTCGGCTGATGTTGCGCGTGAGCTTTCTGCGATCGCTGACGAAAAAGGTTTTGGCTTCCTGGACGCGCCGGTTTCAGGGGGGCAGGCGGGTGCCGAAAACGGCGCTCTGACGGTTATGGTCGGTGGCGATGAGGCAACCTTTGACAAGGCGAAACCCGTTATTGACTGCTATGCGAAAATGGTTGGCCTCATGGGGCCGACCGGCAGCGGTCAGTTGGCAAAGATGGTCAATCAGATCTGCATTGCCGGCCTGGTTCAGGGCCTTTCCGAAGGTATCCATTTCGCTCAGAACGCGGGACTTGATATCGAAAAGCTGATCGGAGTCATTTCCAAGGGGGCTGCCGGATCCTGGCAGATGGAAAACCGCTACAAGACAATGAACGAAGGCCATTATGATCACGGCTTTGCGGTAGACTGGATGCGCAAGGATTTGGGCATCTGTCTTCAGGAAGCTGACAATAACGGTTCCAGCCTGCCGGTAACGGCTCTGGTCGATCAGTTCTACAAGGACGTCCAGAAAATGGGCGGCAAGCGCTGGGATACTTCAAGCCTTTTGGCACGACTCAAAGCCGTCGGCTAATGGTCCTCGAGCCCGCGACAGGCAGAAAACTGAAGTCCTGCTCTCAGACCATGAAGGTCGAGAGCAGGGTATAAACCGCGCCGGCAAGCAGGGCAGCGGCCGGAACCGTGATCACCCATGCAGAAATGATCGTCATGAAATGCGACCGCCGCACAAGTTTGCGCCGCGCGAGCTCTTCCCGGTCTTTGATTTCTTCTGTTGGGCTATCGGCGTTTGGGCCTCTGGCTTTGACATAGGCTTTCCGCTTTCTCGAATTCTCGGTGTACCACTCGCGGAAAAAGCCAACGCCGAACACGGCCCCGACGGCGATATGAGTCGAACTTACCGGCAATCCGAGCCAGGACGCAATGATCACCGTGATCGCTGCTGAAAGGGCCACGCAATAGGCCCTCATCGGATTGAGTTTGGTTATCTGCTGACCCACCATCCGAATGAGCTTGGGGCCGAACAAGAGCAGTCCGATGGAAATCCCGAGCGCGCCCACAACCATCACCCACCACGGAATGCCGACGCTTTCAGCGACATCGCCGAGTTCCACCGTATGGACGATCGCGGCAAGAGGGCCAACAGCATTTGCCACATCGTTCGCGCCATGAGCGAAGGAAAGCAGAGCTGCCGAGAAGATAAGTGGGAGGCCGAACAGTTTCCGAACCGACTGGTTTCGGTTTTCAAGACCCTCTGCCTGTTTGGCGATCAGCGGTTTCGTGATGAGCCAGCTTGCTACACCGATGCCGATCCCGACCAGGATTGCCGTTGAAAAATCCAGCTTTACGACCTTTTTTATGCCCTTTAGAGCGAGATAGCTGGCGAAGGTCCCGGCCATGATCGCGATGAGCACCGGCACCCACTTTTTGGATGCCGTGATCTTGTCGTCCTGGTAGACGATCATTTCCTTGATGAAGGCCAGAAACAATGCCGCGATGAGGCCACCGAGGAGGGGCGATATCACCCAGCTCGCAGCGATGGCGCCCATGGTCGGCCAATTGACTGCCGCGAAGCCAGCGGCTGCGATGCCGGATCCGACAACGCCGCCAACGATAGAGTGCGTGGTCGAAACCGGCGCGCCGATCCAGGTTGCGAGGTTTACCCAGAGCGCGGACGAGACCAGGGCCGCCATCATTGCTGTGATGAAGACATTGTGGTCGGCCACTGCATTGACATCAATGATGCCCTTGGAAATCGTGCCGACGACATCGCCGCCGGCGATTAACGCGCCGGCACTTTCAAAAACGGCGGCAATCACTAGCGCCGCACCCATTGTCATGGCCCGTGAGCCAACTGCGGGCCCGACATTGTTGGCAACATCGTTCGCGCCGATATTGAGCGCCATGTAGCCGCCAATCGCCGCTGCGGCGACAATCACCCAGGCCCCGGTTTCACCGGCAACCAGCGTCGCCGCAACGGCAACAACGAGAACGATGAAAATCAGTGCCAGACCGGGTGCAACGAATCCGCGCGCAACCAGCCCGGTTGCTTCTTCAACGTAGGAAAATTTGTCGAGGTCTTTGTCGAGTGTCGGTTTTTTGGTGTCCATGTCCGGTCCTCGGGAAAATTTCCCGAGACAAATAACAGCCAACACCCGTCATGAACAGTTCCTCGGGCCGATTAGCTCAGCTGTTCAACAGCTCTCTGACTTCCTTCGAGTGGAAAAGCTCCCGCAAGCCCGGTTCGACGCATCTTTCGATCGCTTGATCGAGCGGTAGCCAGACAAGTTGACGTTTCCCGACTTCAGGGAATTTTTCAGCGCTGCCGGTCACAAGAATGGGATAGACGGTGACTTCCGTTGCCACCCGGAAATCCTTTGCAAGGCCCTTGAAGGAGCGGAAACGACCAAGCGGTTTCGGATTGGCTTTACCTATAACGCCCGCTTCTTCGAAAGCTTCGCGTTCGGCTATCTGAGCGCCACTACGCCGGCTCATCGGCCAGCCTTTTGGCAATATCCAGCGTTTGGTATTGCGGGTCGTAATCAGGAGAACCTTCGGTCCGTCGCTGTCCAGGCGATAGCAGAACGCGCCAATTTGGCGGCGCGGTGGGCGCTTCCAGTACAATTTCAGTGTTTCGATCAACCCATGCAGGTGATCTTCCAAGAAAATCGTTGTGTTCATGCTTTTATGTCTCGCAGAACGAGAGCTTTAGCCCTTAACTGTTAATAAAGGGTTAACGGAGCCACTCCGGCATGGAGCGTGATGCGGTCTGCTATCCACATGTATGTAGAGATATTCACTGAACAATAAAAGTCCAGTTTTTGCAGGCGTTTAATCGCCGAAAAGATCGGTTTGCGCCGTCGCCGCTCCTGCTGACGGCTTTTTCCGTGGCGGTTGCGGCGTTTTTTGTTTCGGGTCGCTGGCGGCAGAAGCGGCAGATGAAGCCTTCTTGTCATCGCCTTCATTGGCGACGCGCGAAACCTTCACCGAACCATCCGCGAACTGTAGGTCGTAGACATCGGCGGGATGACTTTGCGCGGCTCTGGAAACCAGCCCGCCATCTGGTTTTCGAACCAGCGCGAAGCCGCGCTCCAGCGTCCGTTGATGGCTATAGGAGACGAGTAGCCGTGAAGCTTGTTCAAGTCGGCTTGCCGCGGTCTCCATACGGATGCGATGCGCCGTACGCATGGTTTTGCCGAGATGGTCGAGTCGTCCGTTTGCAAGTTCGATTGCGGCCGCCAGGCTGGAGGGCCGCAGGCGATACTCCGCAAGGCGTGACCAAGCGGTCTCAAGCCGCCGACGCATGTTACGGCCAAGTTGATTACCGGCAAATTCCAGCGTTTGCCGACGTCGTTCGATCGGTTGCGTCAGCAAAGACGGCCCCAGCTTTCCCGCTACCTGCTGCAGCTCGAAACGTTTGCCCTGCACCGAAAAGACGAGTCCGTGATCCAGATTTCCGGAAATCTGATCCAGATGCTGGCGTTTAAGCGCGAAAAGGCTATCCGCACTCGGCAATCCGCGGCTGGCGGATCGCAATTCGGTTGTCGCAGCATCCAGCTTTCGACGCAACCCGGATTTCAGCCGAGCTGCGAGATCGGCGATCCCTGCCTCGAGATCGGCTTTGATAGGCACCGCCATTTCCGCGGCGGCGGTTGGTGTGGGCGCTCTGAGATCCGCTGCGAGATCGATCAGGGTCCAGTCCGTCTCATGGCCTACTGCGGATATGGTCGGGATGGCGGACTCAGCCGCCGCCCTCACGATCGCTTCATCGTTGAAGCCCCAGAGATCTTCAATCGATCCGCCGCCGCGTGCCACGATGATGACATCGGGCACGGGGAAGGGACCCTCGGGTCCGAGATGGTTGAACCCGCGGATCGCTGCTGCGACTTCGTTGCCGGATGTTTCACCCTGTACCCGAACTGGCCAGACGACGACATGCAGCGGAAAGCGATCGGTAAGCCGATGAAGAATATCGCGGATGACCGACCCGGTAGGCGACGTGACGACGCCAACGACTTTTGGCAGGAACGGGATCAGTTGTTTTCGTTCCGGCGCGAAAAGCCCTTCGGCTCCGAGCTTTTTCTTGCGCTCTTCAAGAAGCGCCATAAGCGCTCCCGCGCCGGCTGGTTCGAGCTGATCGATGATGATCTGGTATTTCGAAGTGCCGGGATAGGTAGAGAGCTTGCCGGTGGCGATGACCTCCATTCCTTCCTCGGGCCTGTATTTCAGGCGCGCGGCCACGCCGCGCCAGACCACCGCTTCGATCCGCGCGCGTTCGTCCTTCAACACGAAATACATATGGCCAGAAGAATGCGGACCGCGATAGCCGGCAATCTCCCCGCGCACACGGACCCGGCCGAAGGTATCCTCGACCAGACGCTTGAGCTGACCGGAAATTTCCGAGACCGAGAATTCGGTTATGTTGGAGCCGGTTTCCCCGCTCTTGGCGGCTTCGCCATCCATCAAGTAATGTGTTCCTGATCCGGAGATTATTGATTTGCCCGGCAGGGTAGCAGATTCTGTCTTCCGTGAAAGCGCTTGCGCTGGAAAATGGTCTAGCCTGCCGGCTCAGCGCTTCGCGATGGACTGATTAGGGAGGTCCAGAAGAGCGTCATTCCGATAAGCGCAATCACGAGTATCGTCAGCGTGGTACCCGCTATCCAAAGACCAGCCGCGCCAGCCTAAAGAATGGAAGAGCGCGCCTCGACAACTGTGGAGGCCCGCGACGAAGTTTGCCGGCGGCGTAAATTGCTGCGTTTCGCCTGCACTCTGAAGCATAACTGGATCGTCGTTACCAGCACTACGGAAGGCGCGATGCTAACGACCGCGATCAGGCCCGCTGTCGGTGACAGCATCATGGTTAGTATGACCAGTGGCGATACGGTAACGGCAATCCCGATGAGCACGGCTTCGATCATCGTCCCGATAACGTTGGCGGGTTGGATCGGAGCGGTGGCAACAAGTTCGGGCGCATCTTCACCGGATATTGCAAGCCACGCTAAGCCAGCGGCGAGTTAGCCGGTCGCCGTTACGACGACTGGAACGACGACGAATTCAGGTGACGTCCCTTGCCCGAAACCTGTCAGAGCATGAATGCCGACGGTATCAGGTAAAG
>JAHEHW010000027.1 GCA_024639745.1 Salaquimonas sp.
CGCGCTTGCTCTCATCAAGCTCAGCACGGGCAGCAACGACCAGTTCGTTGAACCTCTTGGAAGCCTCCGTACCCTTCCAGGCAGTGTCGTTCCATTCGGTATCGTTGGTGTAAGCCGAAGAATACATCCAGTCGGACGTTGCACGGCCACTCCAGTAGCAAGCGCTCCAGCCCTTCTTGTTCCAGACATTGGACCAGTAGCCATCCTTAGGCTCGCGCACGACTTCGACATCGATGCCAGCCGCTTTGGCAGAGGCAGCAATAAGCTGAGCAGCATCTACAGCACCTGCGAAGGCCGCGTCCGACGACGAAAGCTGAAGCGTGCCGGTGTGACCAGATTTCTTGTAATGTTCTGCAGCTGCCTCGGGATCATATTCGCGTTGCGGAAGATCATCAGCATAGAAGCTAGTCGCCGGCGAGATTGGATGATCGTTGCCAATCGCCCCGTGGCCGAGCAGGATCTTGTCGACAAGTTCCTGCCGGTTGACTGCAAGTTTAAGGGCCATGCGGAGATCGTAATTGTCGAATGGCGGTGTATCCAGACGCATCGGGAACGTGTAATGCAACGCACCGGTGACTTCGACAATCTCGATATTCGGCGCACGCCCGAGTAGGGCAACGGTTTTCGGATCGACGCGGCTGATCGTGTCGACATCACCATTCAGAAGTGCATTCTGACGGGCAGTGGTATCGAGCAGCGCCAGGAATTCTATTTCGTCGAAATGCGCCCGGCCTTCTTTGAAGTAGTTCGGATTACGTTTCGCGGTCATACGAACACCGGGATCGAAGTTTTCGATGGCGTAACCACCGGTACCGATACCCGCAGTTGGGTCGATCGTGCCTCCTTCCGAGGGTAGGATAATGAGGTGATAGTCGCTCACGAGATACGGGAAATCCGCATTAGCGTTTTCGAGTTCGAAAACCACCAAATCGCCATCGGCGCGAATATCTATGACTGGCGTCAAAAGACCTTTTGCCGCTGATTTCGAGTCTTCACCACGGTGATGATTGATCGATGCGATCACATCCTCCGGGGTGAGCGATTTGCCATTGTGGAATTCGACTCCCTTGCGCAACTTGAACGACCAGGTCTTGGCGTCGGACGACTCGTAGCTCTCTGCCAGTTCTGGAACCAGTTTGCCATCATTGTCGATTTCGGTCAGATTGTTGCCGAAAGCCCAACCGATCCCAGTCATAAGGCCGTTTTCGTAGGTAGCCGGATCAAGGGAATCCGTCGTTGATCCGAAGCCTGCGCCGTACCGCAATTTGCCGCCGGATTTGGGCGTCATCGCCTGGGCCTTGTCAGCCATGGAAAAAGCAGCCGGCAATGCGACACCGGCGGCGAGCGCGGACATGATAAACTGCCGGCGATCAATACTGCCGCAGGCGAGCTTCCGCTCCTGCTGCTTTAAATATTTATCTTTCATGTTTCTTCCTCCTTTAATCGAGCCTGATGGGTCAGGTCCTCATTATTGAACCGGTATTTCTGCACCGAAAGTCCAGTCTGGAAGCAGAGCAGATCGATCCGATGAAACTCCCGGTACCTCGCCTATAGCCGAGCCCATTTCGACCGCTAGGTCAAGCAGCCATTTACAGGCTTGCCGCATCGAATGCATGACACCAAACGCTTTTTGCCGCGACTTTACAGTCTTGGGAGGACTGTCTAATCTCCATAGCCGGAGGAACCAGCCTGGGTACCAGGCAACGGTTGGGCAATGGGAGGAACAACAGGCGTGCATCCTGTTCTAGCGACGGTCCTGCAGCGGCTCGGGCTCGGTTTATTAACGCTTTTCGTCGTTTCGATCATCATTTTCAGTTCGATCGAATTATTGCCTGGCGACTTCGGTGAAGCGGTTCTGGGTCAGGCTGCCACAGAAGACACTGTCGCCGCCTTTCGCAAGGAATTGGGATTAGATCAGCCCGCCTGGAAACGCTACATCGACTGGGTAGCCGCCGTCGCACAGGGCGATCTCGGCACATCCTTTTCCGGCCGCTCTTCTTCAGGCGTCGACAGATCGCGTGAAGTCATAGAGCTTATCGCTCCACGGTTGGAGAATACGCTGTTTCTCGCAGCATATGCCGCGCTGATTTCTGTCCCGCTCGCGCTTTTTCTGGGAATAACGGCAGCCCTTTACCGGAACTCAATCTATGACAGGGCAGTGAACGCGGCGACCCTTACGACTATTTCCACTCCGGAATTCTTTGTTGCCTATATCTTGATCCTCTTGCTGGCATCCTTGAACCCCATATTCCCATCCCTCGCCAATATAACCATGGATACTCCATTCCTAGAGCGCGTCTATCGAACTGCGCTTCCGGCACTAACGCTGACCCTCGTTATCGTCGCTCATATGATGCGCATGACCCGGGCCGCGATCATCAATCTGCTGGCAAGCCCCTACATTGAAATGGCTCGACTCAAAGGCGTTTCACGAAGCAAGGTGATATTGAAGCACGCATTGCCAAACGCGTGGGCGCCGATTGCTACCGTCATCGCCTTCAATCTCGCCTATCTGGTCGTGGGGGTCGTGGTCGTGGAAGTTGTTTTCGTTTATCCGGGAATTGGGCAATTGATGGTCGATGCCGTCACCACGCGTGACATTCCGGTCGTTCAGGCCTGCGCTCTGATTTTTGCAGCGACCTATATCATTCTGAATCTGATCGCCGACATCATCGGGATCATTACCAACCCAAGACTGCTGCATCCCAGATGACCCAAGCGAACCAAGATAAGGACGATTTCATTTCGCCGGAAGCCGAAAGCTATTCCGCCGCCGCCGAAGTCGGTTTTGTGCGCAAACGCCGGACCCGGTTCGAACGCGGATGGATTGAACTTAAGAAGGCGCCGCTCTCAGCCCTGTTCGGGCTGACCGTCATTTGCATCTACATGTTCATCGCGCTTTTCGCGCCGATCATCGCGCCCTATGGCGAAGCGGATGTGTTTCCAACCCCCTATGGACCGTGGAGTCCAGAGCACTGGTTCGGTACAGACCAGATTGGCAGGGATGTCTGGACACGGCTGATTTACGGCGCGCGCAATACCATGGGTATCGCTCTTGTCACGACCCTCCTGTCCTTCATCATCGGCGGCGGATTGGGTCTCGTTGCCGCGATTAACAGGAGTTGGCTCGACCAATTCCTGAGCCGAGCTGTCGATGTGCTCATGGCGATACCGAGCCTGATTTTCGCATTGATGCTGTTATCGATCTTCGGCTCGACCGTCTCCAGCCTGATCGTCATCATCGCCGTACTCGACTCGACCCGTGTTTTTCGACTGACCCGCTCGGTCGCGGTGAATGTGGTGGTCATGGATTATGTCGAGGCGGCGCGGCTCAGGGGCGAAGGTATCGGCTGGATCATGCGCCGGGAAATCCTGCCTAACATCATGCCGCCTCTCGTCGCCGAATTCGGACTGCGTTTCTGTTTCGTCTTCCTGACAATCGCGGCACTGTCCTTCCTAGGGGTCGGCATTCAGCCACCGACCGCCGACTGGGGCTCGATGGTCCGCGAGAACGCATCGCTGATCCAGTTCGCGCAATACGACCTGACCGCCGCGCTGACACCGCTTCTGCCCGCCGCAGCGATCGCGCTTCTGACCGTGGCGGTCAATTTCGTGGTCGACTGGTTCCTGCACAAGACAAGCGGACTTCGCGATGAACACTGAGAACGAAAACCCACCGAGCCGCAAAGGCGATCTCATCCTCGAAATGCGCAATGTGCACATAGACGGGTTTTCAGATGAGCGCTGGCACGAAATCGTCAAAGGCGTGGACCTTACCCTGAAACGTGGTGAAGTACTCGGTCTGATCGGCGAGTCGGGTGCTGGAAAATCCACTCTTGGTCTGGCGGCAATGGGATTTGCCAGACCCGGTTGCAAGATCACCGGCGGTTCAATCATGTTCGACGGCATCGATCTGGTGAAGGCCAGCGAGGACGAAAAGCGAAGGCTGTGGGGTTCCCGGATTGCCTATGTGGCGCAATCGGCTGCTGCTGCCTTCAATCCGGCGCACAGGCTGGTCGAACAAACCGTTGAGTCAACAATCGATCACGGTATTCAGGGCGAAGAAGCGGCGATGAAAGACGCGGTGGAACTTTACCGCTCGCTGCAACTCCCCAACCCGGAGGAAATAGGGTTCCGCTACCCGCACCAAGTCTCGGGCGGCCAATTGCAACGCGTCATGACCGCAATGGCGATGTCTGCAAGGCCGGATCTTATCATTTTTGACGAACCGACGACGGCACTGGACGTGACCACCCAGGTGGAGGTGCTGAAGGCGATGCGTGATATTGTCGACAAATACGATACCGCGGCGATCTACATCACGCACGACTTGGCAGTCGTCGCGCAGATGGCCGACAAGATCAAAGTTCTCCGTTACGGAGAGGAGGTTGAGGAGGCCCCTACCCGGCAGATGCTCGAAAAGCCCGAGCAACCCTATACGAGATCGCTTTGGGCGGTTCGCTCGTTGGAAAAGCCCGAAGATATCAGTGACGATATCATTCTTTCGATCAGGCATGTGGATGCCGCCTATTCGGACGTGAAAGTGCTGCACGACGTGTCCATCAACCTGCCGCGCGGCAGGACCGTAGCGGTGGTTGGCGAATCCGGTTCCGGCAAATCCACCACGGCCCGGGTGATCACCGGTCTCCTGCCACCGCTCGCAGGTGAAGTGACTTTCAAAGGCACTCCGCTTCCATCCCGTTTAAAGGACCGGACGAAGGAGCAACTGCAGAAGATCCAGATGATCTACCAGATGGCGGATACAGCCATGAACCCACGCCAGACGGTCGAAGTGATCATCGGACGGCCGCTGACCTTTTACCTGGGCTTGAGCGGCAGGGCTCGGGAAAAGCGTGTGATCGAGCTCCTCGAAATGATCGAACTCGACGAGAGCTTCATGGACAGGTTGCCGGGAGAATTATCAGGCGGGCAGAAACAGCGCATCTGCATCGCGAGAGCTCTAGCGGCTGAACCGGAAATCATCATCTGTGACGAGGTTACCTCCGCGCTCGACCAGATTGTTCAGGAGGGCATCCTGAAACTGCTTCTCCGGCTGCAGAAAGAACTCAATATCAGCTATCTGTTCATAACCCATGATATTGCCACTGTCCGAGCGATATCAGACGAGATCGTCGTCATGTTTCAAGGCAAGGTTATCGAGCAAGGACCGAAGACGGAGGTCCTTGAACCACCTTACCCGGAGTATACCGAGCTACTGCTTTCCTCCGTACCAGAAATGGATCCGGACTGGCTCAGTAATCTCACGGAGTTGGAGCAGGCTGCCAAATAGCCATTCCGAATGCCAGTTTACCGTTGATAAACCAAAAACATCTAAAATTGGGTTTGGCGAATATTCCTGACGGAAAATCGTCACATTGTCATAAATTGACCTGAATTTTGACTATGAGGTTCAAGCAAGGAGCGCCCGTTGAACGGGTCCGCTGCAGGGGAACGATGGGGCGAACGGTCCAAATGTTTTCGATTGGGGATAGAAAGCGTCGCATTCGACGCGCCGGGACTTTGCTTGCAATCCTGTCTGCCATGGTCCTGAGTGGCTGTGTCTCAGCAACGCTCGACATGGACGACCGCGGTAGCCGGCCGATCCCTCAATTGCTTCTTGCCGAAATGCGCAAGCAGAACATGAAACCATCCGATCCGATCCTCGTTCGCATCTTCAAGAAGGAAAGCGAATTGGAGGTATGGAAACGCCGCAAGGGCGGTGAATATGCGCTCTTGAAGACCTATCCAATGTGCCGCTGGTCCGGAAAGCTCGGTCCTAAAACAAAGCAAGGCGACCGGCAGGCGCCCGAGGGCTTTTATAATGTTGGCTATGGGCGTCTTAACCCGCAATCCAAGTATTATCTCTCTTTCGATATCGGATATCCCAACCGATTGGAGAGAGCGCTCGGGCATACCGGTTCAGCGCTGATGGTACATGGGGCCTGCTCTTCCGCAGGATGCTATGCGATTTCGGACGAACACGTCGCAGAGGTCTATGCGCTTGCACGCGAAGCTCTCAAGGGCGGCCAGCGCAGTTTCCAAGTCCAGGCCTTTCCTTTCCGCATGACGCCTGAAAACATGGCTGCTTATCATGGCGATCCAAATTTTGACTTCTGGCTGGATCTCAAGCGCGGTTACGATGAATTCGAAGTCACCCGCAAACCGCCGACCGTTACCTTCTGCGACGCCCGCTACCGCTTCGGCGAAATCGCTACCGGAAGTGCGCCTGACAATCCAAAGGCAGCATGTCCGGCTTTCGAACAGCCCGACATGCGCGTTGCGGCGCGGACCGATGCTGATCTTGCGAAAATGAAATCGCTGGTCGAGGACGGTTATTCAGCGACATACGCCTATCAGGACGGCGGAATGCATATCAACTATCGCAAATTGCTGGCGACGCGCGGACCCGAATATCTGGCCAGGATGACATCCAGCAAAGCCGTTCCGGTAAGCCGCCCGCGGGCGGCACTTGAAGACCCCTACAAGCCTAAACGTTGACCTGTCACCCGCGTATTGACGTTACGGTTATGGATTACCTTGGCCGATCACTGCCGCATCATCGCAGCTAGAGACGAGGCTTTATGTAACCAACGTGAAATGCCCGATCTTGTAATCAGCGCTGATTTTCGAGATTACCGCTTCCCGGATCGTATCGACCTGGCTCAACTTGGCCTCCTTGATAACCAGGTGCGCGCCCAGCGCATTTTCATGTTCCTGCATTTGCCAGAAATGAACGTGGCTCAAATCCGACACCCCATCGATCGATTTCAAGGTATGGACCATATCAATCAGGCGAATGTCCGATGGACTGCCCAACATCGGAATACGGATTACCTAGCCAATCTTGGCAAACTCCTATACTGAATGGTTGAATAGATCAATGCATGCCTTAACCATCGCAATCGCCGTCTCATTGACCTCTGTCAAAGCGACGGAGGTAAGCCTCAACGCGCTCCCCAAGTATCGGAAAGACGATAACCTTCCGGCCACGGATCTGCCGGGTCGAGCATGTGCTGGTGAATCCCAGTAATCCACCCGCGACCGGAGATTTCCGGATGGATGGCGGGGCGCCCTCCAACCATCGTTTCACCCAGGATCTTACCTGAGAAGGTCGATCCGATCACCGACCGCGCGGTCAGACTTTCCCCCGTTTTCAAAATTCCCCGTTCGTGCAAAACTGCCATCCGGGCGCAAAGCGCGGTGCCCGTTGGCGACCGGTCCACTTTACCAGGCTGGATCGCAACCGCTGCCGAGGTTTTGAAGCCGCTGGCACTGTTTTCAAGCGGGCCCGCGAAAAGGCAAAAGGAGATATGCCGCCAATCGGGGTTTTCCGGATGCTCGAATCCAAGTTGGCCATTGGCCGCATTCGTAATCCTGACACCAAGCTTGGCAATATCGTGGGTTTCTTGTTCCCGAAGCGAAAACCCCAGCCGGGCAGCGTCGACGATTACGAAACTATCTCCGCCATAGGCGGTATCGACAGTGAGCGTGCCGAGACCTTCGACCTTGAGCGCTTGACCAAGCTGAGCTGCAAAGGAAGGAACATTTTGAACGAATATCCGTTCGGCCTTGCCAGAGCGACATTCCGCCCTCACCCGAACAAGTCCGCCAGGCGCTTCGAGTACAAGCTGCGTTTCGGGCTCACTCATCGGGATCAGTCCGGAATCGAGCAGAACGGTTGCGACGCAAATCGAGTTGGAACCGGACATCGGCGGCGTATCCTCCGGCTCCATTATAATGAAGGCCGCCTGGGCTTCCGGATGTCTGGGCGGGACCAGTAAATTGACGTGCCTGAAAACCCCGCCGCGCGGTTCGTTCAATATAAAATTGCGCAAGGTTTCATCATTCGCGATCCAGCGGCTCTGTTCCCAGATCGTGTTACCGGGCGGCGGCAACACGCCCCCGACGATGACATCACCGACCTCACCTTCCGCATGAGCGGAAATGACGTGGATGGTCTTTGCTGAGCGCATCCTAGACCGCCTTCAGGAGACGAAGGGCATCGTAGATCGCGGCGTGCGTATTCCTGGCAGAAACCGCATCACCAATGCGAAAGAGTTGGTACGCGCCTTCCGGATTGCTGAGCGTTTCCTGCGCTTTCCCGTCGATCAGTGCCTGGTAATCGACTTCACCAAGATTGGCGGAGCCATCGAGTAACTCGAAATAGAGATCATCAAGCGGGCGCGTGCCGTGGTTGACGATCACCTGTTCCACACGCCGCTCCCTGGTTGCGCCGCCATAGTCGCTGCCAAGCCTGACAATCAGCGCATTGCCGTCACGCGTCACCGCGTCCAGCCTCCAGGTTACCGTGAATGTGACATCATAACTTTGCAACTCGCGCACCGCAGGCGTGAGGGACATCGCCATCACCTCGGGGACCAGGGTTCTTTCCCGGGTTACAATCTCGACCTTCGCACCACTTGCCGCGATTTTCTCAGCCGCCTGAAGAACGGGATAATCGCCGGCATCGTCATAGATCAGAACATTTAAAGCCGGCCTCACGTCTCCCGCAAGAATATCCCAGGTGGAAGATACGAGATCACTGCCGGTTTCCAGTATGTCTGTATGCGGCAGCCCGCCCGTCGCAACGATAACCACGTCAGGTTTTTCCGACAGCACGAGGTCCGCATCGGCAAAACTGTTGAAATTGAACGTCACACCCATCCGCTCGCATTCGGCAAATCGCCACTGGATGAGCTGGATCATCTCCGATTTACGCGGCGTTTGAGCTGTCAGGCGTACCTGTCCACCGGGATCATTCGCGGCCTCGTGAACGATAACCTCATGACCCCGTTCCGCAGCGACGCGAGCCGCTTCAAGGCCTCCCGGACCGGCGCCGACAATGACGATACGGCGAAGGGAATCAGCCTTGGGAATCGTATGCGGCTGCGTTAGTTCGCGACCGGTCGAAGGATTATGCAGACAGAGCGCCATGCCGCCCTGGTAGATCCGATCCAAACAGTAATTGGCGCCTACGCAGGGACGAATACGCCCCTCTTCACCTCGCATGATCTTTGCGACGATATGCGGATCGGCAATATGCGCCCGGGTCATGCCGACCATATCCAATTTGCCACTTGCGATCGCATGGCGCGCAGTCGCCACGTCCTGGATCTTCGCCGCGTGAAATGTCGGGAATTTCGTTGCCGCGCGAATTTCTCCCGCGAAATCCAGATGCGGATTGGCTCGCATGCCCTGCACCGGGATGACATTGGTCAGGGCGGCATCGGTCTCGATATGCCCGCGGATCACGTTCAGAAAATCAACAAGCCCGCTTGCCCTCAGCCGGTGGGTAATTTCCATACCTTCCTGCCTGCTGATACCGCCCGCCATGTCTTCGTCGGCGACGTATCGTACGCCAACGATGAATTCCGGGCCGACGCGATCGCGAATAGCCTGCAGGACCTCCATCGAAAACCGCATGCGGTTTTCAAGGCTGCCGCCATAAGCCCCGTTCATGTCATTGGTAGCCGGCGACCAGAACTGATCAAGCAGGTGGCCGTAACATTCGATTTCGATACCGTCGAGACCGGCAGCGTGCATGCGCTCGGCGGCATCCGCATAGTCCGCAGTAATTCGTTTGATGTCCCACGCCTCGGCTTTCTTCGGAAAGGCGCGGTGGGCCGGCTCGCGCTCATGCGAGGCCGAAATGACGGGCAGCCAGTCGCCTTTGTCCCAGCGGGTGCGACGACCCAGATGAGTCAACTGGATCATCACCGCACAATCGTATTCGTTGCATTCGTCCACCAGCTTCTTCATCCAGCCGACGACCTCGTCTTGCCAGGCGAGAATATTGTTGAATGCGGGCGGGCTATCCCGCGCAACGCAGGCAGAGCCAGCTGTCATCGTCAACGCTATTCCAGCTTTCGCCCGTTCGACATGGTATGCCCTGTATCGGTCCTTTGGCATGCCATCTTCCGGGTAAGCCGGTTCATGACTGGTGATCATAAGGCGGTTTTTAAGGGTCAGATGCTTGAGCTGATAGGGCTGAAGAAGCGGGTCATTATTCATCGGAAACGGCTCCTGCTACACCGCGAGGTTTCAATAAATGTACATTAATGTCAAGATTTCATACATATTTGTATATTCTTGTTGTGTGGGTACGTCTGGAGGACTATAATTTTCTTATGAAAGCCGTCCATGAAACACCGGAACATACCGATAGACCCGCAGGCTGGCGCGGCTCGCGCGAGGTATGGCTTGAGGCGGCCAAGAAAGCACTGATCGATACCGGCCTAGAGGCCGTGAAAATACAATCGCTTGCCAGTCG
>JAHEHW010000028.1 GCA_024639745.1 Salaquimonas sp.
TATTCTCAAACGCGCGACCAAACCCGAAACACCGACCGTAGAACAAATCGCGTTTGGCCCGTTCAATTTTTCAGTGAAGAAACGTGAACTCAAACGCGAGGGAGAACTGGTACTGCTTACCGACCGGGAACAGGATATCATGGTCATCTTTGCAACGCGGGCGGGAGAGAATGTAGCACGGCATGAATTGCTAGGCGACGAGCATGACACAAGCGAACGCAAGATCGACGTTCAGATAAACCGACTGCGTCGCAAGATCGAGGATGACCCGAGCGATCCGAAATGGCTTCAAACCGTCCGCGGAATTGGCTACAAGCTCTCGATCCGCTGATCGCGCCGACCTGCTGAAAACAACCACGACAACATGCAGGCTATGGAGCGAACGGGCACGGGCAATCGGATGGTGTGAATGATCCGCAGAATGAACGACCTACCGTCGATGTCGTCGCAGTCATTGCTACTGTATCGATTCTGGCGTCAAAACCCGATATCCAGACTGTTGCGTTGGTTCGGAAAACGCATGCCGAAGGGCCTTTATGCCCGCTCGCTGTTGATCATCATCGTCCCGATCGTGATCCTTCAGACTATCATCGCGTATATCTTCATGGAGCGTCACTGGCAGACGGTGACACAGCGCCTGTCTAAAGCCGTTACCGGTGATATCGCGGCCATTATCGACGTGATCGAAACCTATCCGCAGGGCGCGGAATATGACGAGGTCATCCGTATCGCGCGTGAGCGGCTTGGACTGAACATCGCAGTATTGCCGCCTGACCCGTTTCCTGCGGCAACCGGCAAGCCTTTCTTCTCGATTCTCGACGACATCCTTCGCGAAGAGATTACCAACCAGATCGGCCGGCCCTTCTGGATCGACACCGTCGGCAATTCCGACCTTTTGGAGATTCGCATCCGTCTGGAGAATCCCGACAAAGTGCTTCGGGTTTATGCGCGGCGCAATCAGGCTTACGCCTCGAACTCGCATATCTTTCTGTTGTGGATGGTCGGGGCATCATTCGTGCTGGTCGCGATTTCGATCCTGTTCCTTCGCAACCAGATCAGGCCGATCCAGCAATTGGCCCACGCTGCGGAACTGTACGGTAAAGGCCGCGAGGTTCCGGTGAACCTCCATATCCGTGGCGCGCGCGAAGTCCGGCAAGCTGGCCTTGCCTTCTTGGAAATGCGCGAACGCATCGACCGCCAGATTCAGCAACGCACGGCAATGCTGACTGGCGTCAGCCACGATCTCCGCACCATCCTGACGCGCTTCAAGCTCCAGGTTGCGCTTGCCGGTGACAGCTCGGAGGCTGAAGAACTCCAGCGTGATATCGATGAAATGCAGCGCATGCTTCAGGGCTACATGAATTTCGCGAAGGGTGAAAGCGGCGAGGAAATCGAAACCGTTCGCATTTCTGATCTGTTTGAGCGGCATCGCAATGAAGCGCGCCTCAAGGATAAGCCGTATACAGTTTCCTGTCCGAAAGACCTCACTTTGCGCGGCCGCCCGAATGCACTGTCCCGCCTCGTTGGCAATCTAGTGACCAATGCGTTCCGCCACGGCGATAAAATCCGCGTTAGCGTTGCGGACGATGGCCAGGATGTCGTGATGATGATTGACGACGATGGTCCCGGCATCAAGCCGTCCAAACGGGAAGAGGTTTTCAAGCCATTCATCCGGCTTGACGAGGCAAGGAATCAGGATGAGGGGGGCACGGGTCTGGGACTATCGATCGCCCGTGATATCGCCCGTCTGCACGGTGGTGACATCAAGCTGACGGAAAGCCGGGCCGGCGGCCTGCGGGCCATTGTAAGACTGCCGCACTGATGCCATTCGCAGATGCCTCAGTGCAATCGTCCTCCGTTGGGAACCTTGTGGTCAGGAGCGACCAGAACGACAGCGCCATCGGCGTCCGGAAAACCCAGGGTCAAAACCTCCGACATCAAAGGGCCGATCTGTCGGGGTGGGAAGTTGATGACAGCAAGCACCTGTCTGCCAACCAGCCTTTCAGGCTCATAATGCACAGTGATCTGCGCAGAACTCTTTTTGACGCCGATTTCCCCGCCGAAGTCGATCCGCAATTTGATGGCGGGCTTTCGCGCCTCTGGAAACGGTTCGGCAGCAATGATCGTCCCGACACGAATATCGACTTTCAGAAAATCGTCCATCCCGATAGTATCATGCCCGATCGCATCAGGTTTATCGGCCATGAATCCCCCCGTATCAGGATAGCTCTTCAGAACGTTTGCGCGCGGCAGCAACCGCTTTGGATACCAGCCGCTTCAGGGCCTCGTCTTCCATAAAGACCGAAAGGGCCGCTGCGGTCGTACCATTCGGCGAGGTTACATTCTCTCGCAATTTTGACGACTCCTCGGGAAGCCTGGAAAGCATTTCGCCGGCGCCGGCAATCGTTTCGCGGGCAAGCCGATTGGCTACATCTTCCGGCAGCCCCTGCTCCACACCCGCCGCCGCAAGACATTCCGCGAGATGGAACACATAGGCCGGTCCGCTTCCCGACACCGCGGTCACCGCGTCGATCAGGCTTTCCTCCCTAATCCATTCGACCTTTCCATTCGCTTCCAGCAATTGCTGAACACGCGCCATCTGCACATTGGTAACCTTCGGATTGGGACAGCAGGCGGTAATACCACGCTTCAGCAATGCAGGCGTGTTCGGCATCGCCCTAACAATGCTTCCAGGCCCGAGATCCGTCTCAAGCTTTGAAATCGTTGTGCCCGCAGCCACGCTTACCGCAACGGTATTTTCACCCATAAGGGTGGCAAGGCCAGGCAACACCTTGTCCATCAGTTGCGGCTTTACCGCGATCAAGAGCACATCGACCTCGCCGGCCTCACCCGCTTCGGCAACGAGATTGACCCCGGCCGCCTCAAGACGCTCGCGAATATCATCGCGCGGAGACGGATCGACGACCGTGACAGACTTCGCCGGAATCCCGTTTTCGAGCCAGCCGAAAAGCATCGCACTGCCCATATTGCCTGCACCAACGAGAATGGTTGAGAAAGTTTCCGATACCATCAGATGTCCTACCCTTTTTACGCGGAAGAAGTCCCGTCGGGGTACACTGATTGATGAGCGCGTTTCAAGCCGTGGCTTTCCGTCAGGCAGTTCCATGCGTTTCAAAAAGCACGGCATCGATCGCTTCATGACTGGGCTTACCCGCCCAGACAACATACTGAAACGCTTGGAAATAGCGTTCGCAGGCCTCAAGCGCGCTGTTAAGCAGGCATTCCAATTGCTCGGCGGTCGGTTCCGCTCCGCCGTTCAAGAGCAGCGTCTGGCGGAACATGACGGCACCATCCTGCTGCCACAGATCGAAATGCCCAATCAGCAACTGCTCGTTGATGCGACCGATCAATTGCGTGACTTCGTTGATTCTGCGCGACGGAATCTTGAGATCAAAAGCGCATGCAAGATGCAGCGCTTCAAAATCTTCCATCCAAGAAAGCGACAGATCGTAATCTGACCAAGACCCACCGACGGTCATGCTGATTTCATCAGCAGTACGTTCGAAGGCCCAGTCATTGAACGACGCGACTTGCTCCAGCAAGTCGACTGGATTGATGTCCCGTTCCCACTCGATTTCAGGAAGCCCCATGCTGTTTCCCGATCCTATTCTTGTCTCGTAGGCTGCTCATTAAGCGGCCGGTTTCGATGAACGGGCCGACGCATCCCCGCAGGAACACGACGGCCCTTTCGCTCAGTGCACCCTTCGCCAATATCCCCGAAGGCTCAGGTCCGCCGCGAATCAATGTTGTTTTTCAGTGTAATAGACGATGACTCGTGTTCCAGCCTTTTCGCCGAAAGACGCGACCGAATCTGTGGAGAAGGACGGAATCAGTTTGTCCGCCAATACCCATAAAGGATTCATCCGACTCACAAATTTCGAGTGCGGCAGCTGTGGAAAACTCGTCTAAAAAAGTTTCGGCGGCGCGTATTCCGAGCGGCGTCAGCCCTTCCTGCCGGCAGCCGACTTTGCCCCGGATTTGGTCTTTCCACCGGTTTCGAGCGCTTCGATCCGGGCCTCGAGTCTCTCGATCCGATCGAGCAATCGGTCGTTTTCATCCCGGGCTATTGCAGCCATTTCTTTGACCGCATCAAAGTCGTCTCTTTTCACAAGGTCCAGATTGTTGAGCATCCGCTCGGCCTGATCCCTGAATACGTTCTCGGCTTCGCGCCGCATCCCTTGCGCGACCCCGGCGGCATCGGTCATCAGCTTGGCAAATTCATCGAATACACGATTAGGACCCTCGGCCATATCAACCTCTCTTGATTGCCGGCATGCCGGCTTTGTTCTCAAATTTGTAGCAGCCTAGCACTTCGTCAAACGGTAAGAAACTGGATGATTTCCGCAATCGCGTCGCACCGGGGAAACTGGCTTGAAGCAACCGCGCTTGCGCCGGCTCGTCTGCTGCCCTAATGAAGGCAAAAAGCCAAGCGACGGAAAATCATGCCATTCAAGATGCCGCTATCGGCAATCGCATTCCCCGCGATAGACCCAATTATCTTTTCGATCGGCCCAGTTCAACTGCACTGGTACGGACTTGCCTATATAGCCGGTATCCTGTTCGGACTATGGTACGCGAAACGGCTGGTCACGAGTAAAAATCTTTGGCCCGGCGAACCACCGATAAAGCCGGCATCGATCGACGATTTCCTGATCTGGGCCGTTGCAGGAATCGTGTTGGGCGGACGGTTGGGCTATGTACTCTTCTACGATCTGCCGACCTATCTCGATAACCCGTTGCAAATAGCGATGCTCTGGCAGGGAGGAATGAGTTTTCATGGGGGCCTCCTAGGTAGTATACTAGCGATGATCCTGTTTGCCAGGAAGCGCGGTTTTTCTCCATATCATCTGCTTGACGTGATCGCAGCCTGCGCTCCTATCGGCCTGATGCTCGGCCGAATTGCGAACTTCATCAATCAGGAACTTTTCGGCAAACCAACCGATCTACCTTGGGGCGTCGTGTTTCCCTTCACCGGCGACGGCGTTCCTCGGCATCCGAGCCAGCTTTACGAGGCAGCCCTTGAAGGCCTCATACTGTTTCTGGTTCTGCGCCTCCTCACCCATCATTTGAAAAAATTGGGCGCCCCCGGCTTTGTCGGAGGCGCATTCCTCGCCGGCTATGCGATATCGCGGATCCTCGTTGAATTCGTGCGCCTGCCCGACCCTCAGCTCGGATACCTTGCAGGCGGATGGTTGACCATGGGGATGGTTCTGTCGCTGCCCGTCCTCGCCATCGGAGTTTGGGGAATGGCAACCGCAGGCAACAGAAAAGTGGCTGGCGAAAAGACTGCATGATGTCGGAAGAAACCAATCCGCTCTTGTCACGCATCAAACGCCTGATCGAACAAGCCGGCCCGATCACGCTCGCCGACTATATGTATTTATCACTGGCAGACCCTGCCCTCGGATACTACGCCAACCGAAAGGCGATTGGCGGCAAGGGAGATTTCATTACCGCGCCGGAAGTAAACCAGATATTCGGCGAACTCACCGGCATATGGGTGATCGCGGTTTGGCAGATGATCGGCAGGCCAAGCCACTTCAGCCTCGTTGAATTCGGTCCGGGTACCGGTGTGCTAATGAAGGATATTCTGCGCACCTTGCGATCCGATCCGGCGTGTAGCCAAGCCGCAGTCCCCATGATGGTCGAGGCAAGTCCCGCGATGATCGAACGCCAGCGGGCAGCCATCGGGAAGGAAAGCGCACGATGGATCGGCGGGATGGAAGACCTTCCGGAACAGCCGGTCGTTGCCATAGCCAATGAATTTCTCGACGCATTGCCCACTCGCCAGTTCGTCCGCAAGACGGGCCATTGGGCAGAAATTGGCATTACCATGACCGAGAATGAAAAGCTCGAGCGAATTGCCCTGCCCGCCTCAATATCAACCGAATGGTTTCCCGAAGCGGCAGATCAACAGGAAGAAGGCGCTGTTTTCGAATACAGCCCAGCGCGCGAGGCCTTCATCGAAGCCTTGGCAACGGAAATCGTGGAGAAGAATGGAGCGGCCCTCTTGTACGATTACGGGCATCTGCAATCAGGCTACGGCGATACATTTCAGGCGGTCCGCGACCATGCATTTGCCGAGCCGCTGACAGATCCCGGGAAATCGGATCTCACGACCCATGTGGATTTTGAGCGCTTGGCAAAAGCAGCCAAAGCGGCCGGCATCATGAACCCTCAATTGGCTGAACAGGGCAATTTCCTCCTCGCGCTTGGCCTTCTGGAACGCGCGGGAACACTCGGACATGGCAAATCGCTCGAAGTGCAGGAGGCAATTCGCGACGCGGTAGAACGCCTGGCGGCACCTGAGGCGATGGGGCGGTTGTTCAAGGTGTTCGGCTTTTCCAGCCCGCCCTGCCAACTGCCAGGTTTTTCGGACAATGCCCCGAAGGAGACTTGACTCGCAATATGCCTGCACCGATGGATTGAGAAGGCAATGCCAAGCACAGGGAAACCGATATCCGTGACAGGGCCCATACCAATCAAGGACGCCACATTGGAAGGGAATGGCGCAACCACCCACGGTTTTTTCACCCGTGAAGGTGGCGTTTCGACGGGCATCTACCGTGGCCTGAACACCGGCATCGGCTCGGATGACGACCGCGATAGCGTCATAGAGAACCGCAGGCGCGTCGCCTCCGCTCTTGGCGTCGAAGCCGACGCCCTTGCGACGCCCTATCAGATTCATTCCGATAAGGTCGCGATTGTCAGCGTGATCCCGGAAGATCGCCCGCAGGTGGACGCGCTCGTTACAACCCAAAGCGGGATAGCGCTCGGTATACTGACGGCAGATTGCGGACCGGTCATTTTTTCTGACCCTGAGGCAGGCGTGATAGGGGTAGCCCATGCAGGATGGAAAGGAGCGACCGGCGGCGTTCTGGAAAATGCCGTCCTCGCTATGGAAAGCCTCGGGGCAAAGCGACATTCGATCAGGGCAGTCCTCGGCCCGACCATCGGCGCGGCGAACTACGAGATAGGACCGGATCTGATTGCGCTATTGCTGGGTCTAAATTCGAACAATGCGAAATTTCTTTTTCGGTCGGAACGCGATGGCCATGCCATGTTTGACCTGCCCGCCTATATCCTGGCCCGTCTCTCCGCGTTCGGGGTGGACGCGAAATGGACCGGGCACTGCACCTATGCGGATGAAGAACGCTTTTACTCCTACCGCCGCAAGACACATCGATACGAACTCGACTATGGACGGCAAATCTCGGCGATATGCCTGAACGGATAAGGTGAAAAATGGCCCTGCATTTTACGCGTGAAGAATTCGCCGCCCGCATGAAGCGGCTGACTGCCGCAATCGCGGAAGAACGGCTCGATGGCATGCTGCTCTTTGCACAGGAAAGCATGTATTGGCTTACTGGCTATGACACGTTCGGCTACTGCTTTTTCCAGTGTATGGTGGTCACGAAAACTGGGGACATCACGCTCCTGACCCGCGCTCCCGATCTGAGGCAGGCGCAACATACCTCTATCGTAGAAGACATCCGCATCTGGAAGGATGGAGCCGAAGCCAAACCCGAAACCGATCTCAAACAGGTGCTCGAGTCGCTGGGTCTGACCGGGAGCCGCTTAGGGATCGAGCGCAAGACCGTTGGACTGAACGCGCACCACGGACGGGAGCTTGAGCATTCGCTGCGGGATTTCTGCGAATTGGTCGATGAGTCGCTAATGATCGACATGCTCCGTCTGGTGAAATCGGAGGCCGAGATCGATTACTGCCGCACGGCGGGCACGCTCGCCGATGACGCTCTCGATGCAGCAATTAGGACTGCCGGCGCAGGCGCCAATGAAGGTGATATCCTCGCCGCCATGCATTCGGCGATTTTTTCTCAGGGCGGCGACTATGCCGGCAATGAATTCATAATCGGCTCCGGTCGCGATGCGCTTTTGTGTCGATACAAGTCAGGTAGACGGACGCTCTCGCAAAACGACCAACTGACTCTTGAATGGGCGGGCGCTTTTGCTCATTACCACGCGGCCATGATGCGCACATTGATCATCGGAGAGCCGAGCCCTCGTCACATGGAGCTTTACGAGGCAGCTAGGGCGGCGCTGCTTTCCGTACGTGATGCCATGCAATTGGGCAATGCCGTTGCGGATATGTTCGACGCACACGCCAGAACCCTCGATGACGCGGGGCTTTCTGATCACCGGCTGAATGCCTGCGGCTATTCCATGGGGGCGTCATTCACACCATGCTGGATGGACCCGCCAATGATATACGCGGATAATCCGGTCGTGATCGAACAGAACATGGTGTTCTTTCATCATATGATCATTGCCGATTCAGATAGTGGCACGGCCATGACGCTCGGGCAGAGTTACATAGCAAAATCGGATGGTCCGGAGTGCTTATCGCGCCACGAAATTGACCTGATCCGATGCTAACCGCCACCATGTGGGTCGTACGACGATTCTCGGCTTCGGCGGAATCGGGTTGCACATGCGTCCTCTGGAGGGTGAAATGCCGGCAGGCAATTTCCGGGGAAAGCGCGGGTCCATGCGCTTACGAGGGTAAAGATCTATGAAATTTCATGCGATGCTATCCGCCTTTGCGCGAATAACTGGCCTCAATTTGCTGACCATTCTCGCCATGCTGGCGCTCATCGCGCTTGCCGGATGCAATAGCGGCTCCCTGACAGAAGGGCTCGATAGCGCAAGAAGCGGCAATAACCCGAGACCCGCTCAAGGCGTTACCACGAACCAGTCGCAAACGACGGGACCAACTGCATCCGGACAAACCGGACAGCAAACAGCAGCAATATCACCGGCGCCACTTGCCGGCACGACGGGTACTTCCGTAGCTTTCCTGCCAGTTTCCAATGCCCCTCAAAACGCGGTTACGACACTGGCGCGGTCCATTCGCGATGCAGCGGAGAGAAACGCCCTTCCTGTAGTGCCTTCCGTCCAGCAAGGGGCTCAATATCAGGTAAAGGGCTATTTCTCGGCTCTCGAAGACGGTTCCGGCACCTTGTTGGTCTATGTGTGGGACGTCCTTGATCGCAATAACAAGCGAGTCTACCGGATCAATGGACAGGAACAAGGCGCCTCCAGCGCATCTGACCCGTGGGCGGCGGTAACACCCCAGATGCTGAACAGTGTCGCCGAATCCACCGTCTCTCAGTTGAAATCCTGGCTTGCTACACGCGGTCAATCTGGCTGAACCCATCCCCCATTTCTGTTGAGCCTGTGAATTTTCCAAGGATTCTGGTGTCTTCCGGCCATTCATGCATTGAAGGCCAGAAAGCCATCGCCTATAGAGTGGGCGAATTCGCGCGCGCCGGCCAGCCAGCGCTTTTGTCGCCCCTGGCTGGTTCGGATCACTGGGGATCCATTCGTCATGAAGCTTTTTGCCGGAAATTCCAATCGCCATCTGGCAAACCGGATCTGTTCTTATCTCGATATACAACTCGGCAAAGCCAATGTCCGGCGCTTCGCCGATCAGGAAATCTTCATTGAAATTCTGGAGAACGTTCGCGGCGAAGACTGCTTTGTGCTGCAATCGACATCTTACCCTGCAAACGATCATTTGATGGAACTGGTCATCATGATCGATGCGTTGCGACGCGCTTCCGCCAAACGCATCACGGCGGTGCTTCCCTATTTCGGTTACGCCCGCCAGGATCGCAAGCCGGGCCCGCGCACCCCCATCTCGGCGAAGGTGGTGGCCAATATGATCACGACGGCAGGTGCAGACCGCATTTTGACCCTGGATTTGCATGCAGCGCAGATCCAGGGTTTTTTCGATATTCCGACGGACAATCTGTTTGCCGTACCGGTCCTTGCGCGTGATGTGAAAGAGAATTACGCGCTCGAAAACATAATGGTGGTATCTCCGGATGTTGGTGGCGTGGTCAGGGCCCGTGCGCTTGCCAAGCGGGTGGACGCGATGCTGGCGATCGTTGACAAACGCCGCGACCGGCCGGGCGAGTCCGAAGTCATGAATGTTATCGGTGACGTCTCCGGGAAAGACTGCATACTGGTTGACGACATTATCGATTCCGGCGGAACCTTGTGTAATGCCGCCGAAGCGCTTCTCGAAAAGGGTGCGACCAGCGTCACGGCCTATATCACCCACGGTGTTCTGTCCGGCGGAGCCATATCGCGCATCACCTCCTCGAAACTCAAGGAACTGGTGATCACCGACTCGATTGAGCCGACATCTGCTGTCGAAACCGCCTCCAATATCCGCGTGGTTTCCGTCGCCGACCTTGTGGGCGAAGCGATCCAGCGGACCGC